>CAYFLO010000149.1:0-4842 GCA_964343995.1 uncultured Bifidobacteriaceae bacterium | reverse complement strand
GCCGGACGCGGTGTCGAGGAGCGAGACGCGCTCTGGGCGCACCCCGATCTCCTGCCCACCCCCGACGACCTCGCCGACCCGCTGGGCTTCCTGCAGGAGACCACCCAGGACTGGACGTTCCCTGAGGATCCGGACGCCCAGGAGTGAGCCGCCTGCACGCCGATGCCGTGCGGGTCCTCACCGACTGGACTCCCGGCGGCGCCGACCCCGCCGACACGGCCGGGCAGCACTCCCTTCGCCTGGCCTACCTGGAGCACCTGGCCACCTACAGCGATGCCGTGGAGCGCACCTGCGCCCCCGGCCACCTCACCGCCAGCGCACTGGTCATCGACGAGTCGCGCACGCACGTGCTGCTCACCCTGCATCCCAAGGTCGGACGCTGGCTGCAGCTGGGCGGTCACATCGAGCCCGACGACGCCGACCTGCGCGCGGCCGCGCACCGCGAGGCGGTGGAGGAGGGCGGCATCGTCCCGCTGCACATGAGTGACGCACCGCTGCGCCTGGATCGTCACGAGGTGCCGTGTCGTGCGGTGGGTCGCACACATCACCTCGACGTGCAGTACCTCGCCGTCGTCGCCGACGGAGCCGGGCCGGTCATCAGCGACGAGAGCGACGACCTGCGCTGGTTCGCGGTCGACGACCTGCCCGACGGGCTCGACGCGAGCGTGCGCGCGCTCATCGCGGCGGCACTGGCGACCTGACCGGGTCCTTGGTGCGCACCGGCGCGCGGCCGATGGTGTCGACGTGACGAACGGGGCGTGAACGCATCCAACTTTCTTTTCTCCACAGCTGGGGATGAGCGATCCACGAGGGATTCACGGGTGATGGCGGCGTCATCCTCAGGTCTGTCCCCAGTGTTCCCACGCATCATCCCCAGACACTCCCGGGGTGATCCCCACGTCATCCCCACCTCATCCACATGCCCGGTGAACGAATCCTGCGCAGACGTTGACGCTCGACTGAGCGCTGCCTAGATTCCGCGACCGAAGGGCCCCCGGGATAACAGGTCTGGTGCGCAAGGGGAAGGCACGCCGGACCGAGCGCCCCGGGGGCCCATTCGCATCGGTGCGCGGCCCGCGGGAGGACCCACACGCAGGGGACGTCTACCCTGATGCGGTGTCTGCGCTGGCGTGGTGGCTCATCCCCATCGGGGTGACGGCCCTGGCGATCCTGTTCGTCGTGCTGCGCAACCGACCGGCACGGCCCACCCGCACCGCCGACGGCATCCAGAGCATGAAGGAGATGCGCCGGGCGATGCGCCGACCGCACCCGGGCCAGCAGGCTCCCGGACCCCAGTCCGGCTCCGGCGACGTCGCTCGATGAGACATCGGTTGTTCCAGCCCGTGCACTTCTCGCGCCGCGGTCAGGTCGCGGTGCTCTCGATCGTCGTCACCCTCATCGTCCTGGCGGTCTGCCTGCTGCTGCCGGTGCCGTTCGTCAAGCTCTCTCCCGGCCCCACGTTCAACGTCATCGGCACCGACGACGGCCAGCCGGTTATCGCCATCAGCGGCACGACCGTCTACCCCACCACCGGCGAGCTGGACATGACCACGGTGAGCGAGCTGGGCGGCCCCCGCGGCGGACTGACGGTGTTCGACGCCCTGGTCTCGTGGTTCAACCCCACCACCGCGGTCCTGCCCACGCGCCTGCTGTTCCCCGAGAACATGACCGCTGCTCAGAACAAGCAGCGCCAGGACCTCATGTTCAGCACGTCGCAGAGCGACGCCATCGCCGCGGCCCTCACCTTCGTGGGCAAGCCGGTATCCACCCGCCTGGTCGTCACCACCGTCTACGGCGACTCGCCGTCTGACGGCCTGCTGCTTCCCAAGGACGAGATCGTCAGCGTCGACGGCGTGGCGATGAAGGAGCCCAAGCAGGTGGCCGAGGCGATCCGTGCCAAGCCCATCGGCACCACCTTCGACCTGGTCATCCGGCGCGACGGCGTGCAGCAGGACGGCACGCTGAAGGACGGTGTCGAGCAGCACGTGTCGGTGACGAGCAAGGCGTCGCCGGACGACCCGAAGCGTCCGTACATCGGCATCGGCGTGGGCTACTACTCCACCGGTGGCTTCCCCATCGACTTCACGCTGCAGGACGTGGGCGGCCCGAGCGCCGGCATGATGTTCGCCCTGGGCATCGTCGACAAGCTCACGCCCGGCGACCTGGCCAAGGGACGCCACATCGCCGGCACCGGCACGATCGCCGCCGACGGCTCGGTGGGCGCGATCGGCGGCATCCGGCAGAAGCTCGCCGGGGCCCGCCGGTCCGGGGCCGAGCTCTTCCTCATGCCCAAGGTGCACTGCGACGAGGCGGCCGGGCACATCCCCGACGGCCTCACCGTGGTGCCCATTGCCTCCCTGACCGACAGCGTGCATGCCGTGGAGGACTGGACGGCCGGCAAGCCCGTCGCCTCCTGCCCGGCGCAGCACTCCTGACCGGGCCGACGTAGGGTCGACACGTGAGCTTTTCCAGCACCGGCTCCGGCCAGCCCCGCCGCCGTCGGCGCGTGCTCCTGCCGACCCTGCTGATCCTGGCGGCGCTCGTCACCGTCTTCGTCGTCTTCTCCGGCTTCTACACCGACTGGCTGTGGTTCCAGTCCGTGGGCAAGGGCCAGGTATTCACCACCACCCTCATGGTCAAGGTCGGCATGTTCGCCGTCTTCGGGCTGATCATGGGCGTGGTGCTCGGTGCCTTCATGTGGCTGGCGTGGCGCACGCGCCCGGAGTCGGTGGCGTTCACCCCCGAGCAGGCGAGCCTGGAGCGCTATCGCACCGGCCTGGAGCGCTACCGGCGTGGGCTCACGATCGGCCTGTGCGTGGTGGTCGGGTTCTTCGCCGGGCTCACCGCGGCGGGGGAGTGGAGCACCTACCTGCTGTGGCGCAATGCCACGCCGTTCGGCCAGGTCGACCCGCAGTTCGGCCTCGATATCTCCTTCTACACGTTCACGCTGCCGTTCATCCGGTTCCTCATCGGCTTCGCCTTCAGCCTCATCATCATCTGCTTCCTGGCCGTGGTGGTCGTGCAGTACCTCTACGGCGGCCTGCGGCTGCAGCCCAAGGGTGATCGCGCATCGGGGGCGGCGCAGAGCCAGCTGTCGTTTCTCATCGCGCTCTTCCTGCTCACCAAGGCGGTGGCCTACTGGTTCGACCGCTTCGGCCTGGCCACGCAGAGCCAGACCCTCGTGCCCGGCTTCACCGGCCTGAAGTACACCGACGTCTACGCGGTGCTGCCGGCGCTGAACATCCTCACTGTCGTGGCCGTGCTCGTGGCCGTTCTCTTCCTGCTCAACTGCTTCCGCCGGCACTGGGTGATCCCGGTCATCGGCGCCGGGCTCATGATCGTGTCGGCCGTGGTCGTGGGCACCCTGTACCCGCTGTTCGTCCAGCAGTTCCAGGTGCGCCCGAGCGAGCTCGTCAAGGAGCAGCCCTACATCGACCGCAACATCCAGGCCACGCGCACGGCCTATGCCGTGGCCAATGCCGAGATGAAGGACTACGCCGGCACGGTCGACCCGCCCACGGCCTCCGTGGTGCAGGCCAGTGCCGGCACCCTGAACAACATCCGCCTGCTCGACCCGGCAGTGGTGTCGCCCACCTACAACCAGCTGCAGCAGATCCGCGGCTACTACTCGTTCAATGCCCGCCTCGACGTCGACCGCTACCCGATCGACAAGGCGATGCGCGGGGCCGTGGTGGCCGTGCGCGAGGTCAACCTGCCGGGCATCCCCGACAGTCAGCGCAACTGGACCAACGACCACGCGGTCTACACCCACGGCTACGGGTTCGTGGCGGCCTACGACAACACGGCGACCTCCAGCGGCCAGCCGGACTTCTTCGAGTCCAACATCCCGCCCACCGGTGCCCTGAACATGACCCAGCCGCGCGTGTACTTCGGCGAGAACTCCCCGGCGTACTCCATCGTCGGCGCGCCGGCCGGCCGCACGCCGGTCGAACTCGACTACCCCGACGACGCCAGCCCCACCGGCCAGAAGACCAACACCTACCAGGGCTCCGGCGGCGTACCCATGGGCTCGATGTTCGGCCGCCTGCTGTTCGCCACAAAGTTCCAGGACGCCAACATTCTGCTGTCTGACCTCGTCAACTCCGACTCCCAGATCCTGTTCGACCGCGACCCGCTCACCCGCGTGGAGAAGGTCGCGCCCTGGCTCACCCTCGACCAGGACCCGTATGCGGTTGTGGCCGATGGCAGCATCAAGTGGGTGGTTGACGGCTACACGCTGTCCAACGACTACCCGTACTCCAGTCGGCTCTCGCTGTCGGATGCCACGAGCGACTCGGTCACCTCGCGCAACCTGCCCCCGGGTGTGGTGCCGCACGACCAGGCCAACTACGTGCGCAACTCCGTCAAGGCCGTCGTCGACGCGTACGAGGGCACCGTCACGCTCTATGCCTGGGATGAGTCCGATCCGGTGCTGCAGACGTGGGAGAAGGCGTACCCCGGTGTGGTGCAGCCGCGCTCGGCGATGCCGGAATCGGTGCTGTCGCACGTGCGCTACCCGCAGGACATCTTCAAGATCCAGCGCGCCGTGCTCAGCCGCTACCACGTCACCGACGCGGCCACGTTCTACAACGGCACCGACTTCTGGATCGTGCCCGACGACCCCACGGTGACTCCGGCGCAGGTGTTCCAGCCGCCGTACTACCTCACCCTGCAGATGCCCGGGCAGGCGGCGCCGTCGTTCTCGCTCACCACCACGTTCGCGCCGCAAAGACGCCAGACGCTGGCGGCCTTCATGGCGGTGGACTCCGCGCCGGGGCCGGGCTACGGCACCATGCGGATCCTGCAGCTGCCGAGCAACACCACGATCCCGGGCCCGCAGCA
>CAYFLO010000148.1:3018-4903 GCA_964343995.1 uncultured Bifidobacteriaceae bacterium | reverse complement strand
TTCTGCATGGCCTGCATCTGGAAGAGGAACTCGTTGCCGGCGCGACGGGCCGGGTCACCCGTGCAGGTCTCGCCTTCGCCAAGCACCATGAACTGCACGCCTGCGCGGTGGAGCAGTTCGGCCACGGCCTTGGTCGTGCGCTTGGCTCGGTCCTCGAACGCACCGGCGCAGCCGACCCAGAACAGGTAGTCGACGTCGGCCGGGATGGTGTCCTCGCCGTCGGCGCCGAACACCCTCACGTCGAAGTCGACCTCGGTGATCCAGGCGTTGCGGTCGGCGGCGTTCATGCCCCACGGGTTGCCCTTGTTCTCGATGTTCTTGAACAGGCCGTTGAGTTCGGTGGGGAACTCGGTGGCGATCATCACCTGGTTGCGTCGCATGTCGACGAAGTGGTCGATGTGCTCGATGTCGACGGGGCACTGGTTGACGCAGGCGCCGCAGGTGGTGCACGACCACAGGGCTTCCTCGTCGATGATCGGCAGCTCGGCGCCGGCGGTGCGGTGGCCGTCGAAGGTGTAGCCGTCGTCGGCCGCGTGCTCCGAGCCCTCGCGCGAGCCGATGAACGGCCGCTCGACCTCAGAGCGCACCTCGGGAGTCACCGACTCCAGTGCCGTCGTGTCGAACTCACCGAGGCCGGGGTGCGCGCCCTTGGCCGCCAGGAGGTAGGGCGCCTGCGTGAACATGGTGTCGCGCAGGTCCATGATCATGAGCTTGGGCGACAGCGGCTTGGCGGTGTTCCACGCCGGGCACTGCGACTGGCAGCGGCCGCACTCGGTACAGGCCATGAAGTCGACGTAGTTCTTCCAGGTGAAGTCGCCGATGTGGCCCTTGCCGAACGTAGCGTCGTCGGGCGGATCCTCGAAGTTGACCGGCTTGCCCTGGTAGTAGATCGGCAGCAGCGGGCCCAGGGCGTTGGGGCGACGCGAGGTGTAGACGTTGACCGGGGCGGCGCCGATGTGCAGGTGCTTGGAGTTCAGCACGATCACCAGGAAGCCGCAGATGACGGCGATCTGCAGCCAGACCCCGATCGTCTCGATCCAGCGCAACGTCTCCGGCGACAGTCCGGACATCCACGACCCGACCCAGTCGGAGAAGAAGGCGCCCGACTCAAAGGGCAGGTTGCCCAGGGCCGCCTGCGCGCCGCGGTAGAGGAACAGTGTCCATACGACGTTGAAGATCATGAACAGGATGACCCAGGCACCCTTGGTGTGCGAGCCGAAGAAACGCGACTCGCGCCCCTGCTTGGCCGGGTCGTGGGTGATGCGGATGATCGCAAAGATGATGATGCCGACGAGGACGAGCAGCGCGAAGAGATCCTCGGCGAAGCCCACGACCGGCCAGCGGCCAATGACCGGCACGCCGAAGTCGGCGACGACGAGCGCGCCGTAGGCCTCCAGGATGGTCAGGCCCAGCACGAGGAAGCCCCAGAAGGCGAAGACGTGCGCGATGCCCGGGATCGTCCACTTCAGCAGCTTCTTCTGGCCGAGCACCTCGCTGGCCTCGGCCTCGACGCGCTTGGGGGCGTCGGAGGTGCGGCCCACGGCCGGCTTGCCCGAGCGCACCAGGCGGACCAGGAAGTCCAGCCGCTTGCCGGCGAACGCGAGGATCCCGACGGTGATGACGAGGCCGACGACGAGCCGGACGATCTGGTGCGCATCCACGAGGGAAGGGTAGTGGCCGCGACCCCCCGCACTGGGCTCAGGACAGCTGTGTGACCAGGGTCTCCGCGGCGGCGAGGTCCGGTGCCATGAAACGGTCCGGGCCGGCGCCAGGCACGAGGGCGCGCAGGTGGGAGATGACGTCGGCGGTTCGCGGTGACGGGGTCAGCGGCGCGCGCAGCTCGATCGCCCGCGCGGCGGCGACGAGCTCGATGGCGAGCACGGAC
>CAYFLO010000148.1:495-3008 GCA_964343995.1 uncultured Bifidobacteriaceae bacterium | reverse complement strand
GCCAGGCGCTTGAGCTCGCTCACCAGTCCGGCGGCCGTGTACTGGGCGATCATCAGGCCGCTGTCGACACCGGGGTCGTCGGCGAGGAATGCCGGCAGGCCGTGGCTGCGCTTGGGGTCGAGAAGGCGGTCAGTTCGGCGCTCGGAGATCGACGCGAGGTCGGCGGCGGCGATGGCCAGGAAGTCCAGCACGTAGGCCACGGGTGCGCCGTGGAAGTTGCCGTTGCTCGACACCCGGCCGTCGGGCAGCACGACCGGGTTGTCGATGGCGGCGGCGAGCTCGCGCTCGGCCACGGTGCGCGCATGCGCGAGGGTGTCGCGCACGGCGCCGGTGACCTGCGGGGCGCAGCGCAGCGAGTACGCGTCCTGCACCCGGTCGTCGCCCTCCTTGTGCGAGGCGACGATGCCGGAGCCGGCGAGCGTGGCGTGCATGCGCGCGGCGCTCTCGGCCTGGCCGGGGTGCGGGCGCAGCGGCAGGTGCAGCTCGGGGGCGAACACCGCGTCAGTGCCCAGCAGCCCCTCGACACTCATGGCGGCGATGACGTCGGCCGCGTCGCACAGTTGCTCAAGGTCGGCGATCGCCAGCAGCAGCATGCCCAGCATGCCGTCGGTGCCGTTGATGAGGGCCAGGCCCTCCTTCTCGTGCAGCTCCACTGGCGTGATGCCCGCCTGCGCGAGCAGCTCGGGCACGGGACGCTCTATGCCGTCGGGGCCGGTGGCGCGTCCCTCGCCCATGAGCACGAGGGCGCAGTGCGACAGTGGTGCGAGGTCGCCGCTGCATCCCAGCGATCCGAACTCGTGGACGACCGGGGTGATCCCGGCATTCAGCAGAGCGGCCATCGTCTCGGCAACGTCAGGACGCACACCTGTGCGCCCGCTGCACAGGGTCTTCAGCCGAAGCAGCATGAGCGCACGCACGACCTCAGGCTCCACGGCCGGGCCCATACCCGCCGCGTGCGACCGGATGAGCGAGCGCTGCAGCTGCGTGCGCAGATCGACGGGGATGTGTCGCGTGGCCAGCGCGCCGAATCCGGTGGAGATGCCGTACGCCGGTGTGCTCGACGCTGCAAGGGCCTCGACCTGTGCGCGTGAGTGGGCCATGGCGGCGAGGGCCTCATCGGAGATGGCCACCGTGACCCCGTCACGCGCCACCTGCGCCACCTGCGCGGGGGTGAGGCCGGATGTGCCGAGAGTGACAGACATCATGCGATTCTCCTCAATTGGGTTCCACCGCGCCAGACCTCGCGGACGAGGTCGACACCGGGACGGTAGGCCAGGTGGATCGGATCGGGGGCGTCGAGCACGACGAGGTCGGCGCGTGCGCCGACGGTGAGGTGTCCGATGTCGTCGCGGCGAAGGGCCCGAGCCCCTCCGCGGGTGGCTGCAGTGAGCGCCTCGGCAGGGGTGAGCCGCATTTCGCGCACCGCGAGCGCGATACAGAACGGCATGCTCGTGGTGTAGCTGGAGCCTGGATTGCAGTCGGTGGCCAGGGCGATCGTCGCTCCGGCGTCGAGTAGCCGTCGCGCCGGGGGATATGGCGAGCGCGTGGAGAACTCCGCGCCCGGCAGCAGCGTGGCCACGGTGGTCGACGACGCGAGGGCGTCGATGTCGGCGTCGTCCAGATGCGTGCAGTGATCGGCAGAGGCAGCGCCGAGCTCGACGGCGAGTTGCACCCCGCCCCCATGCTGAAGTTGGTTGGCGTGCAGGCGCGGTGCGAGCCCGGCCGCGGCTCCAGCGGTGAGGATCGCGCGCGCCTGGTCGACGTCGAAGGCGCCGCGGTCGCAGAACACGTCGATCCAGCGCGCGTTCGGGGCGCACGCGTCGAGCATGGCGCCGGTGACCAGAGCGACGTAGCCGGCCGGATCGTCGATGAACTCCGGTGCCACCACGTGCGCGCCGAGGTAGGTGGTCTCGTCGGTGAGCGTGCGGGCGATGCGCAGCGCACGCGCCTCGTCAGCGACGGTGAGTCCGTAGCCGGACTTGATCTCCATCGTCGTGGTGCCCGAGCGCACGAGCTCGTCGACCAGTCGCTGGGCATTCGCGGTGAGCTCGTCGTCGCTCGCCGCCCGCGTGGCACGCACCGTGCGCTGGATGCCTCCGGCCGCGTACGACTGCCCGGCCATGCGTGCAGCGAACTCGTCAGCGCGGTCTCCGGCGAACACCAGATGCGCGTGGCTGTCGACGAAACCGGGGATCACTGCACGTCCGCCCACGTCGACGCGCTCGTCAGCCGCCGGCGCGCTCGACGCGCTGCCGACCCAGGCCACGCGGTCGCCGTCAACGACCAGCGCAGCATCGCGCAGGTCACCGTCGGGCCCCTGTGTCGACAGCAGGCCGATCCCAGTGATCAGGCAGGTGGGCATGCGGCGCTCATGACTCCATCATCGGAATGCGCACGTCGCGCTCCTGCGCCACCTCGATCGCACGGTCGTAGCCCGCATCGACATGCCGGATGACGCCCATACCCGGATCGTTGGTGAGCACGCGTTCGAGCTTCTGCGCGGCCAGGTCGGT
>CAYFLO010000148.1:0-483 GCA_964343995.1 uncultured Bifidobacteriaceae bacterium | reverse complement strand
CCCTTCCGCTGGGTCGCGCTCGCCGTAGCCGAGCCAGCAGATGCGCGCCGGCAGGCCCTGGAACGCGACGCGGTCCTGCGCCATCGTGATCCAACGACGCAGGTGCTCGTTCTCCGGGAACAGGTCGAGCACCGCTCGGTCGGTCGTGGCGATGTCCTTGGGGTCCCCCGAGAGCGCGACCCAGCGGAAGGGTCCCTTTCCTTCGCAGAACAGCGGGCGGATGTAGGCCGGGATGAAGCCGGGGAAGGCGAAGGCGCGGTCATAGCCGCCCTTGCGTGCCTCGTCGCGGATGGAGTTGCCGTAGTCGAACACCTCGGCACCGGCATCCATGAAGCCGACCATCGCCTCCACGTGCCGCGCCATCGACGCTTGCGCGCGCTCGGTGAACTCCTCGGGTTTGCGGTCGGCGTAGTCGCGGGAATCATCGAAGTCGATTCCCTCGGGGATGTAGTAGAGCGGGTCGTGCGCCGAGGTCTGGTCGGT
>CAYFLO010000147.1:0-4924 GCA_964343995.1 uncultured Bifidobacteriaceae bacterium | reverse complement strand
CGCGACGGCCGACGACGAGTTCGACGTCGAGCGCATCCAGGCGCGCTGGCTGCCGGTGTGGGACGAGATTGCGCCGTTCCGCTCAGGGCGTCCCGACGACCCGCGGCCGCGCAAGTACGTGCTCGACATGTTTCCCTATCCCTCCGGCGACCTGCACATGGGTCACGCGGAGGCGTACGCGCTCGGCGACGTCATCGCCCGCTACTGGGTGCAGCGCGGTTTCAATGTGATGCACCCGATCGGCTGGGACGCCTTCGGCCTGCCGGCCGAGAACGCCGCGATCAAGCGCGGTGAGGATCCCGTGGCGTGGACCTACGCCAACATCGAGCAGCAGAAGGCGTCGATGCGCCGCTTCGCCTGCTCCTTCGACTGGGACCGGGTGTTCAACACGTGCGACCCGGAGTACTACCGCTGGAACCAGTGGTTCTTCCTGGAGATGTACAAGCGCGGCCTGGCCTACCGCCGCGACAGTGCGGTCAACTGGTGCCCCACCTGCCAGACGGTGCTCGCCAACGAGCAGGTCGTCGCGGGACTGTGCGAGCGCTGCGACTCCGCCGTCACCAAGAAGAAGCTCACCCAGTGGTACCTGCGCATCACCGACTACGCCGACCGGCTGCTCGACGACATGGCGCAGCTGGAGGGGGTGTGGCCGGAGAAGGTCCTGCTCATGCAGCGCAACTGGATCGGGCGCTCCTCCGGTGCTGAGGTCGAGTTCGCGATCGAGGGGCGCGACGAGCCGGTCACGGTCTACACGACCCGTCCGGACACCCTGTACGGCGCGACCTTCTTCGTCGTCGCGGCCGACTCCGACCTGGCGGCCGAGCTCGCGGCAGGCACCCCGGCCGAGGCCGACTTCACCGCCTACCTGGAGAAGGTCAAGCAGACCTCCGAGGTCGACCGGCTCGACGGCACTCGCGAGAAGAGCGGGGTGTTCCTGCACCGCTACGCCATCAACCCGGTCAATGGCGAGCGCATCCCGGTGTGGGCGGCCGACTACGTCCTGGCCGACTACGGCACCGGCGCGATCATGGCCGTGCCCGCGCACGACCAGCGCGACCTCGACTTCGCCCGTGCCTTCGACCTGCCGGTGCGTGTGGTGGTGGCGTCCGACACCGACCCGGTGGCCACCGGCGTGGCCACGGCCGACGACGGCCCGCATGTGAACTCCGGTCCGCTGGACGGCCTGGGCAAGGCCGAGGCGATCGCGGCGATGGTCGCTGTGCTGCAGGAGCGCGGCACCGGGCGCCCGGCCACCAACTACCGCCTGCGCGACTGGCTGATCTCGCGCCAGCGCTACTGGGGCACGCCCATCCCGATCGTCCACTGCGAGCACTGCGGCGAGGTTCCGGTGCCGATGGACCAACTGCCGGTGCAGCTGCCGCCGGTGGCCGGCCTGGACCTCACGCCCAAGGGCACCTCGCCCCTGGGTGCGGCCACCGACTGGGTGCACACCCCGTGCCCGACGTGCGGTCGCCCGGCGCTGCGCGACACCGACACGATGGACACCTTCGTCGACTCGTCCTGGTACTACCTGCGCTACGTCGACCCGAACGACACCGCGGCCGCCTTCGACCCCGAGCAGGTGCGCCGCTGGCTGCCCGTCGACCAGTACGTCGGCGGCGTCACCCACGCGATCCTGCACCTGCTGTACTCGCGGTTCTTCACCAAGGTCCTGCACGACATGGGACTGCTCGACTTCACCGAGCCGTTCACCCGCCTGCTCAACCAGGGCATGGTCGTCATGGACGGCTCGGCGATGAGCAAGTCGCGCGGCAACCTCGTGCGGCTGTCCGACGAGCTTGCGGTCAACGGCGTCGACGCGATCCGGCTGACGATGGTGTTCGCCGGGCCGCCGGAGGACGACATCGACTGGGCCGAGGTCTCGCCCGCGGGTTCGCGCAAGTTCCTGGCCCGGGCCTGGCGGCTGTCCGGCGACGTCACCAGCCCGGTGGGCGCTGATCCGACCACGGGAGACCTCGCTCTGCGCAAGGCCACCCACCGTGCCGTGCACGATGCCGGCCAGGCGGTCGAGGGCTTCCGCTTCAACGTGGCCGTCGCCAAGGTGATGGAGCTGGTCAACGCCACCCGCAAGGCCATCGACTCCGGCTGCGGCCCGGCCGATCCGGCGGTGCGCGAGGCGGCCGAGGCGGTCGCGATCATGCTGTCGCTCGTGGCGCCCTACACGGCCGAGGACATGTGGAACCGGCTGGGCCTCGAGCCCACGGTGGCACTGGCCGGATGGCCGACCGTCGATCCGGCGCTGCTCGTCGAGGACTCCGTCACCTGCGTCGTGCAGATCGCCGGCAAGATCAAGGAGCGCCTGGAGGTGTCTCCGACCATCGGCGAAGACGAGCTGCGGGCGCTGGCGCTCGCCGCTCCGTCGGTCGTGGCGGCCCTCGACGGGCGCGAGCCGCGCACCGTCATCGTGCGGGCACCCAAGCTCGTCAACATCGTCCCCGCCTGACGGCGCGGCACATGCGCACCCTCACCGGCCGCGAGGCGCGGCGCATCGCCCTGTGGCGTCAGGGACTCCTCGGCACGCCACCGGCACCGGGAACACGAGCCCGTCAGGTCGAGCGCGTGCGCGCGCTTGTGCGCGACCTCGGCGCGGTGCAGCTGGACACCATCTCCACTCTCGCGCGCACGCACGAACTCGTCGCGTATGCCCGGCTGGGCGCGGTGGCCAGGCCTGCCATCGAGGAGGCGTACTGGGACGGGGACTCGTCGTTCGAGTACTGGTCACACGCGGCATGCATCCTGCCGATGGATTCCTGGCCGCTGTTCGCGTTCCGGCGCCGACACTTCGCGCGGCGTCGCTCGCACTGGCACGAGGTCGATGACGCCGAGGTGCGCCGCGTCGTGCGCCGGATGCGCGCCGACGGGCCGGTGACCACCGGTGACCTCGGCGGGGCGAAGTCGTCGTCGGAGTGGTGGGACTGGTCGGGGGCCAAGATCGCCGTGGAGTGGCTGCTCAACGTGGGCACCGTGGTGTGCACGCAGCGGCGAGGGTGGCGGCGCGTGTACGACCTGGCCGAGCGCGCGATCCCGGCCGACCTGCGCACCGGGCCGACGCCGAAGGGCTGGCGCACGCGCGATGGGGTGCAGGGCCCCGCCGACGATGAGTGCCTGGCCACACTGACGGCGCGATCACTGGACGTCATGGGCGTGGGAACTCTCGACGACATCGCCGACGTGCACCGGCTCACCCGCGGGCAGGTGCAGCGGCACCTCACCGATGCCGGTGCCGTGCCGGTGCAGGTGCAAGGCTGGGATGCGCCGGCCTTCGCGTCGTCGGACGCTCTTGCCTGGCTGGACTCCGGCGATCGTCGGCGCTCACGCACGACCCTGCTGTCGCCCTTCGACTCCCTCATCTGGCACCGGCCCCGCACCCAGCGCCTCTTCGGCATGGAGCATCGACTTGAGGCCTACACGCCGGCACCCAAGCGGGTGCACGGCTACTTCGCGATGCCAGTGCTCCACGGTGACGCGCTCGTGGCCCGCGTGGATCCCAAGCGCGAGCGCGACGGGCTGCACGCGCGCCGGGTGACGCTGGAGGACGACCGCACGTCCACCATCACCGGCACGGCGCGAGCCTTGCGCGAGGCAGCCACCTGGGTGGGAGCCGACGACGTCATCGTCGACGAGGTCGTGCCCGCGAGCGCGACGAGCGCGCTGCGGCGTGCGGTGGCGCAGGGTTAAGGTCGCCACGTGGCGAGTGCAGTCGACGTGGCGGTGGTGTGCGACTCCACCTGCTACCTGCCCAACGACTGGGCCGCGCGCGAGGGCATCGGCATCGTCCCGGTCCAGGTGATCGTCGCCGGACGCTCCTTCGACGAGACCGACGGCGACCAGGCGCGAGCAGTCGCGCAGGCGCTGCGCGACTGGCAGCCGGTCACGACGTCGCGACCGACCCCCGCGCGCTTCCTGGAGGCCTACGGTGCGGCGGCCGCTGGTGGTGCGCGGCACATCGTCGTGGCCACGCTGTCGGCGGCGATGTCGTCGACGTATGAGTCGGCCCTGCTCGCGGCGCGCGACAGTTCGCTGCAGGTCACCGTCGTCGACTCGGCCACCATCGGTATGGCCCTGGGCTTCGCCGTCGTCGCCGGTGCGCGGGCGGCACGCGACGGGGCCGACGCGGAGCGCGTGGCCGGCATCATCGGCGCCCGCGCCCGCGCCTCGTCCACCTACTTCATGGTCGACACGCTGGAGTACCTGCGCCGCGGCGGCCGCATCGGCGCGGCGCGCGCGGCCGTGGGGCAGGCGCTGAAGGTCAAGCCGCTGCTCACCGTGCGCGACGGCGCGGTGGAGTCACTGGAGCAGGTGCGCACGACGGGGCGGGCGCTGGCCCGCCTGGAGGATCTCGCGGTCGCGGATGCGCAGGCCGCCGGGGGCGATGTCGACATCGCCGTGCAACACCTCGACGCGGCAGATCCGGCGCGCACACTCGCCGATCGGCTCGCTGCGCGGGTGCCCGGCACCGTCATTGTCGAGTGCCCGATCGGTGGTGTCGTCGGGGCGCACGTGGGTCCGGGCGTGGTGTCGGTCGCGGTCTCGCCGCGCGTCGACGCCTAGGACGACGCGCGCGAGACCGCGACCGCGGTTGCGACTAGGAGACGACCTTCCACTGCCCGGTGCTGGCATCGAGCTGCAGCGTGCGGGTGCAGACCGGGCCGCCCTTGCCGTCATTCATCCACTGCGCCCACGACAGGCTCCAGCCGCCCTGAAGGCTCTCGTCCCACTTGGCATCGACGCTGATGGCGTCGGTGCACTTGCCGCTGGCGGGCACGGGGAGCTGCTGGAGGCGATCGGGGTGGGCCGAGGCCATCGGCGCCAGCAGGAGTGCGGCCGCGCCGAGACCGGCGGTGACGGCGGCGGACAGGGTGATGACGCGACGGGTGCGCATGAGAGCTCCTTGATGTGGGGG
>CAYFLO010000146.1:3625-4927 GCA_964343995.1 uncultured Bifidobacteriaceae bacterium | reverse complement strand
CTGCTGAGCGCCACCGCGGGCGACGTGCAGGACCGCACCCGGCTCATGGCCGTCGGCACCCACAGCCGCCTCACCGAGGGGCAGCTGCAGGACTTCTTCCTGTCGCGCGGCTGGGGTCTGCTCATCGACGAGCCGTGCACGGCGGTGTTCACCATGACCCACCCGACGCTGCAGGGGTTCACGGTGCAGGACGGCAACCAGCTCTACGAGAACCCGTTCGTCATCGAGCGCGCGTAGCCCCGATCCGGCACGCGCCTGACTACTCCGGAAGTGCCCGGATGATGTCCTCGACCCGCGCCTTGGCGTCGCCGAAGAGCATGCGGGTGTTGTCGCGGAAGAACAGCGGGTTCTGCACGCCGGCGTAACCAGTGGCCATCGAGCGCTTGAAGACGATGACGTCGTGCGCCTTCCAGACCTCCAGCACCGGCATGCCGGCGATCGGCGAGGACGGATCGTCCTGGGCGCCGGGGTTGACGGTGTCGTTGGCACCGATGACGAGCACGACGTCGGTCTGCGGAAGGTCGGGATTGACCTCGTCCATCTCCTCGACGATGTCGTAGGGCACGCGCGCCTCGGCCAGCAGCACGTTCATGTGCCCCGGCAGACGCCCGGCCACCGGGTGGATGCCGAAGGTGACCTTGATGCCACGCGCCCGCAGCCGCTCGGTGAGCTCGGCCACCGGGTACTGCGCCTGCGCCACCGCCATGCCGTAGCCGGGCGTGATGACGACGCTGCGGGCATGCGCCAGCAGGTCGGCGACCTCGGCGGCATTGGCCTCGCGGTGGGTGCCGTAGTCACGCGCTTCGCCAGAAACCGCTCCGTCGGAGCCGAACCCGCCGGCGATGACCGAGACGAACGAGCGGTTCATGCCCTTGCACATGATGTAGCTCAGGATCGCGCCGGAGGCGCCGACCAGGGAGCCGGTGACGATGAGCAGGTCGTTGCCGAGCATGAAGCCGGCGGCCGCGGCCGCCCAACCGGAGTACGAGTTGAGCATCGACACCACGACGGGCATGTCGCCGCCGCCGATCGCGGCCACCAGGTGCACGCCCAGCAGCAGGGCCAGCACGGTCATGATCACCAGCGGCACGAAAGACGAGCCACCGTGGTCGGCCACGAACCACACGAGCAGGGCCACGCTCGCCACGATGATGGCCAGGTTGAGCCAGTGGCGTCCGGGGAGCACGAGCGGCCGGGTGCGCATGCGCTCGGAGAGCTTGAGGAAGGCCACGATCGAGCCGGTGAGCGTGATCGCTCCGATGAAGACGCCGACGAACACCTCGGTGCGGTGGATGACACCGA
>CAYFLO010000146.1:0-3615 GCA_964343995.1 uncultured Bifidobacteriaceae bacterium | reverse complement strand
CATCGCGACCGTGCGCGCGCGCCACGAGCCGATCGCGGCACCGATGACCATCGCCACGATGACCAGCGCGATCGTGACGGCGAGCGGGCGCTGGTGCTCGAGCACCTGGGAGTTGCGGGCCGCCAGCACGATGGTCGCCAGCACCGCGATGACCATGCCGGCCATGCCCGCGGCATTGCCGCGCTTGGCGGTCTCGTGCTTGGACAGGCCGGCGAGGGCGAGGATGAACAGCACGCCGGCGATGAGGTACGCCCCGGTGATGATGCCGCTGAGGTGCTCGGAGGCCAGGAAGGTCGACACGTCAGCCCTTCCTGAACATCTGCAGCATGCGCAGGGTCACCAGGAACCCGCCGAAGATGTTGATCGAGGCGACGAGCACGGCGACGAAGGCCAGGATCGTGACGAGCAGGTTGTCGCTGCCGATCTGCAGGATGCCGCCGACCAGGATGATGCCGCTGATGGCGTTGGTCTCGCTCATGAGCGGGGTGTGCAGGGCGTGCGCCACGTTGGAGATGACGTAGTAGCCCACGAACACCGCGAGCATGAAGACGGTGACGTGCGAGAGCAGCACCGGCGGGGCCCACGCCGACACCAGCAGGAAGATCAAGGCGCCCAGCGCGGCCAGGATGAGCCCGCGTCGGGGATCACGACGACGTGCCTCGGGAGCCGCGACCGGCGCAGCGGCGGCCGGAGCCGCGGGAGCCGCCGACACCGCCACCGGAGGCGGCGGCCACATGACCTCGCCATCGCGGGTGACCGTGATGCCGCGCTGCACGACGTCGTCCATGTCGAGGACGAGCTGGCCGTCCTTCTCGGGCGTGAGCAGCGTGAGCAGGTTGACCACGTTGGTGCCGAACAGCTGACTGGCCTGCGCAGCCATGCGGCTGGCGAGGTCGGTGTAGCCGATGATCGTGACACGCTCGGGCGTGACCACGGCGGCGCCGGGCTCGGTGCCGGCCACGTTGCCGCCGGAGGCCGCGGCCATGTCGACGATGACCGATCCGGGCTTCATCTGCGCCACGGTCTCGGCCGAGATGAGTCGGGGGGCCTCGCGCCCGGGAATGAGCGCGGTGGTGATGACGATGTCGGCGGCGCGCGCCTCGGCGTCGTACATCGCGGCCGTGGCCTCCTGCTGCGCCGCGGTCATCTCGCGGGCGTAGCCGTCGGAGGACTCCTGGGCGGGCATGGCGACCTCGACGAACTGCGCGCCCATCGAGCGCACCTGCTCGCCCACCTCGCGGCGCACGTCGAACGCGCGCACGACGGCGCCCATCGCACTGGCCGCACCGATCGCGGCGAGCCCGGCCACACCGGCGCCGACGACGAACACACGTGCCGGCGGAACCTTGCCCGCAGCGGTGACCTGACCGGTGAACTGCCGGCCGAAGGTGTGCGCGGCCTCGACCACGGCGCGGTACCCGGCAACGTTGGCCATCGACGACAGGACGTCCATCGCCTGGGCCCGCGAGATGCGCGGCACCGCATCGATGGCCAGGGCGGTGATGCCCGCGGCATTGAGCTTCTCGACGAGCTCCGGCGAGCGCGCCGGGGCAAGCATGGCGATGAGCACGGAGCCGCGTCGCATCATGGCGATCTCGGCGTCGGTGGGGGCGTTGATCTTGGCGACGATGTCGCTGCCCCAGACGGTGGCGGCATCAGCCTGACGGGCGCCCGCCGCGGTGTAGTCGTCGTAGGCGAAGTCGGCGCCGACACCGGCACCGGCCTCCACGCACACCTCGTACCCCAGGCGCACGAGCGCGGCGACGGAGGCGGGGGTGGCGGCGATGAGGGTCTCGCCCGGGCGCGACTCGCGCGGGATCCCGATGCGCATGCACCCCTCCTCACTGGGCCCTACCTACGGCAGGGCGGGCCCAAGTATGGCCGGTGCCCTCAGCAAGGAGAGTTCAGGAGGCCCGGACCCAGTCCTTGGGGTTGTCCTCCTGCTGGGCGAATCGCTCCCCATCTGGGCCGAGGGCGCATGGGTCAGCATCGCGGGACGCCTTGGAGATGACTGCGTCTGAAGCCGTGAACCCTCGCGACGCCCAGGACTTGGCGACCTCGGGAGCCATGGCCTCAAACATCGACAGGTACTGGGAGTTGTCCTTGCTCGTGATCGCGACGTCGAATTCGTACCCGGGCTGCTTGCCGTCCGGGCCGACCTTGTTTCCCAGTAACTGAACTGCGTTCGCCGGTGCGATCGACCCGATCTGCTGGCCGGCCTTCACCGTGGCGCCCTTCTGCACCGTGGGATCAACGTGGAAGATGCGGACGCTCCAGCCATCCCTGTTGATGTACACCTGCTTGCCCAGAGGGAAGTTCTCCTCCTGAATGTCGACCGTGCCGTCGATCGGCGCGTACACGGGCACGGAGTCGGCGGCAGCGAGGGGAACATCGGTCAGGAGGTAGTGCTTCATCGAGCGGGCGCTCTCCGCACCCTGCGGACCATGGCCAAGGGCACCGGGGGAGAAATCGTGTCCGGAGCAGGATCGGAACTTGGAGATTGCCACGACGTGCTCCGGTGCAATCGGCGAGGCCGTGAACGTCGGCGGCGCACCCACGCTGCCGGAACCCGAACCCCCGGAGTCTCCGTCGCCACAGGCGGCCATCAGCACGGCCGCGGCCACCGCAGCAGCCAAGGCTGTACCTCGATGGATCGCGATCATGGCTCGACGCTAACGCGTGGCAACCAGCAGACCGGCGGATTCACCCAAGTAGACGGCGCCACCTGGTCAACTCATGGGTGGGTGATGTGTGCGCGCCCGAAGGGATTCGAACCCCTAACCTTCTGATCCGTAGTCAGATGCTCTATCCGTTGAGCTACGGGCGCCCGGCCCGAGGGCCGTCCGGAAGTGTAGCGGCCACCATGACTGTGCTCCGGCTGTGGGCAACGGCCTACCAACGCTTCGGATCGCACAGCGCCTCTTACCCTGATGCCATGCCCACTCGTCGTGACGTCCTCACCGGAGCCTGCGGCGTCGCCGCCCTCACCCTGGGCGCCGCCCTGTTCGCACCCGAGGCCCTGGCCGCCGACGGCATCACCCGCAAGAAGAACGGGCGGGTCGCTGTCGACGTCACCAAGGCGCCCGGGCTGGCGAAGGTGGGCGGGGTCGTCAACCTCGGCATGGTCAAGGGGGTGCCGACCGCGCTGGTGCGCACGAGCAGCAAGGGCTACGAGGCCCTCGACCTTCGGTGCACGCATGCCGGGGTGCCGGTGCAGGAGTCGGCCGGCGGCTGGACCTGCCCGGCGCACGGGTCGCAGTTCGCCACCGACGGCGCCGTGACCCGCGGACCAGCCCGCAATCACCTGGCCACCGTGCCCACCAAGGTCAAGGGCACCACCCTCGTCATCGGGTGATGCCCTTGATCCGCATCGCGCGGAGGCGGAGGGATTTGAACCCTCGATGGGCTTGAGACCCAAACCGCATTAGCAGTGCGGCGCCATAGACCGGACTAGGCGACGCCTCCCCGCACCCTCACGGGTGCCGGCACAGCGTAGCCGTCGACTCCCGGCACGGCAGACCTGCGGCAGGGCAGAATGCCCGCCATGGCACTGACCCTGGCGATCGACTGCGGCGGCGGCGGGATCAAGGGTTCGGTGCTCGACGAGGCCGGCAC
>CAYFLO010000145.1:2411-4935 GCA_964343995.1 uncultured Bifidobacteriaceae bacterium | reverse complement strand
ATCGGCGCCTTCATCGCACCGTGGGTGAGTCAGCGATACGGACGCGGCGTGACGATCCGCGTCGGGACCCTGGGCGCGGCCGCGTTCATCATCGTGTTCCTGTTGCCGCACGCCCCCGTGGTCATCACGCTGGCGGCGATCTTCCTGGCCACCTTCTTCGGCAACTTCCTGGTGGCCGGTGTCAACGCCTTCCTGGCCGTGCACCAGGGGCCGGCCGCCCCCGCGGCGTACACCGAGAACACCGGACTGGCCGCGCTCATGGGTCTGATCGGCCCGCTTGCAGTCGGCATTGCAGCGGCGTCCGTGCTCGGCTGGCGTGCCGGCCTGTTTCTCGGCGCGCTGGTGATGATCGTGCTGGAGATCGTGCGTGGGCGGCTCACCGCCTACGGCGGTCCCGGTGAGGTCGTCACCAAGGCGCAGGGCGGAGCGATCCCGGCGCTCACCTACTGGGCCCTCGTCGCCGGCATGCTCTACATCGGCGCGGAGTTCTGCATGAGCTTCTGGGGCGTCGCGCTGCTGCGTGAGCGCGCCGGTATGTCCGGTGCGGCGGCGGCCGCGGGACTGGCGACGGTCACCGGCGGTCTGTTTGTCGGCCGAGTTCTCGGCACCCAGCTCACCCGGCGCCTGCCGGCGGAGTGGCTGCTGCGCGGCTCCCTCGTGCTGGGGCTCCTGGCGTTCCTCGGTGCCTGGTGGGGCGCGACGCCCATGACCATGCTGCCGATGCTGTTCGTCACCGGCGTGTGCCTGTCGCTGTCGTGGCCGCTGTCGCTGGCCCGGATCATCCGCTCAGCTCACGGCCGCGCCGACAAGGCGTCCAGCCTGGCCCTGGTGTTCACCACGACCGCCATCGGACTGGCGCCGTTCCTGCTGGGCTGGCTCGCCGGTTCCGTGCACGTGCACACCGCGTTCCTGCTCGTCCCGGTGCTCCTGGGCCTTGCCCTCGTGCTCGTGCTGGTCCGCCCCGTCCCGGAGTAGCCACCCAGCAGCGGGAGGGTCGTCAGTCGGGCTCGACGACGGCCAGCTCGTCCAGCGCGTCACCCTCGGTCGTCGACGCCGCCATTGACCGCTGACGACGCAGGTGCCGGATCGAGTCGACGGAGAACACCGCGAGCGCAATCCACACGAGCACGAACCCGACCCATCGCGCCGGAGTCATCACCTCGTGGAAGACGGCATAGCCCAGGATGAACTGCACGATCGGCGTGAGGTACTGCAGCAGGCCCAGGGTGCTCAGTGGGATGCGGGTGGCCGCACCACCGAACGCCAGAAGCGGGATCGCGGTGACCGGCCCCAGCAAGATGAGGGCGATGACGCCGATGGTGCCGTGCTGCTCCACGGCGCTGGTGCCGCGAACGAGGAAGGCCGCCATGACCGCCAGCGCCACCGGTGCGATCACCGCGGTCTCGATCGTCAGGCTCTCCACCGAACCGATGCCGACGCGCTTCTTGATCAGGCCGTACAGGCCGAACGACACGGCGAGCACGAGCCCGATCCAGGGGACGTGCCCGTAGCCGATCGACAGCACGAGCACGGCGACGGCGGAGATCGCCACGGCCACCCACTGCACGGGGCGCAGGCGCTCGTGGAGCACCACCACTCCCAGCAGCACGCTCACCAGTGGATTGAAGAAGTACCCCAGCGACGCCTGCAGCACCTGTCCGATGGTGACGGCCCAGACGTAGACGCCCCAGTTGATCGCCAGCAGCACCGCGGCCACGGCCAGCGGCCCCACGATGCGGCGCTGACGGAACAGCGCGATCGTGCCGGGCCAGGTGCGACCGATGCTGATGATGATCGCCATGAGCACCAGCGACCACACCACGCGGTTGGCGACGATCTCGATGGGGGAGTACGCCGAGAGGGCGTGGAAGTACAGCGGGAACAGGCCCCACAGCGTGTAGCAGAAAACCCCCAGGGCAAGCCCCGTGCCCGCGCGGGACGAGGGCAGGAAGCGTGACATGGGAGGGGTCGGGAACTACCCGATCGTCCAGGTGTCCTTGCCGTTGATGAGGGCCTGCAGGTCGCCGGCTCCCTGCTTGGCCACGGCCTGCTCGACCTGCTCGCGGGCCATGCGGTCGTACGACGGCCGGGTGACGTCGCGGAAGACGCCGATCGGGGTGTTGGCCAGCGTGTGCGAGTCGGCCAGCCGCGACAGCGCGAACGCCAGACCCGGATCGTCGGCATGGGCATCGTGGCGCAGCAGCGCGTCCTCGCCCACCGTGGCGACGTCGACGATCTCCAGGTGGCCGGCGGCGTTGCGCATGACGCCGCGGGCGCCGTCGGCACCGAAGCGGATCGGCTCGCCGTGGACGAGCCGGATGAGCAGGTCGTCGCGGGTGTCGCCCTCCTTCAGCGGCTCCCACGCACCGTCGTTGAAGATGTTGCAGTTCTGGTAGATCTCGACCAGCGCGGCACCCTCGTGGGCTGCGGCTGCGCGCAGCGTCTCGGTGAGGTGCTTGCGGTCGGAGTCGATGCTGCGGGCCACGAACGTGGCCTCGGCACCGAGGGCCACCGACACCGGATT
>CAYFLO010000145.1:1024-2401 GCA_964343995.1 uncultured Bifidobacteriaceae bacterium | reverse complement strand
ATCTTGCCCTGCTCGGACGTGGGGGAGTACTGGCCCTTGGTCAGGCCGTAGATGCGGTTGTTGAACAGCAGGATCTTCAGGTTGACGTTGCGGCGCAGAGCGTGGATGAGGTGGTTGCCACCGATCGACAGGGCGTCACCGTCGCCGGTGATGACCCACACCGACAGGTCCGGGCGCGACACCGACAGTCCGGTGGCGATGGCCGGAGCGCGGCCGTGGATCGAGTGCAGGCCGAACGTCTCCATGTAGTACGGGAAGCGCGACGAGCAGCCGATGCCGGAGACGAACACGATGTTCTCGCGGCGCAGCCCGAGCTCGGGCAGGAAGCCCTGCACCGTGGCCAGGATCGAGTAGTCGCCGCACCCGGGGCACCAGCGCACCTCCTGGTCGGACTTGAAGTCCTTGGCACTCTGCGGGCCGTCGGCCTTGGGGACCAGGGAGAGGGCGGGGAACGTCTCGGCAGTCATGGTCAGGTCTCCCTACAGGCTCGCGAGGACATCGGTGATGACGCCGGCCAGTTCACCGGACGTGAACGGCAGGCCGCGTACCCGGTTGTAGTTGACGGTGTCGACGAGGTACTTGGCGCGCAGGAGCAGCGCCAGCTGGCCGAGGTTCATCTCCGGCACGATCACGCGGTCGTAGCGGGCCAGGACCTCACCGGTGTTGGCCGGGAACGGGTTGAGGTGGCGCAGGTGCGCCTGGGCGACCTTGCCGCCCTTGCTGCGCACCTCGCGGCACGCGGCACCGACCGGGCCGTAGGTGGAGCCCCAGCCGATGACGAGCACGCGCGCGTCGCCGTCGGGATCCTCGACCTCCAGCGGCGGGATCGTGCGGGCGATCGCGTCGACCTTGGCCTGGCGCAGGCGCACCATGCGGTCGTGGTTGTCGGGGTCGTAGGAAATGTTGCCGCGTCCGTCGGCCTTCTCGATACCGCCGATGCGGTGCTCCAGGCCGGCGGTGCCGGGGATCGCCCACGGGCGAGCCAGGGTCTCGGGGTCGCGCACGTAGGGCCAGAACTCCTTGGTGCCGTCGGGGTTCTCGTGGTTGGGCTCGGTGGCAAACGCCGGGTCGATGCGCGGCAGTTCGGCCACGTCGGGCACCCGCCACGGCTCGGAGCCGTTGGCCAGGTAGCCGTCGGAGAGCAGGAACACCGGCGTGCGGTACTCCACGGCGATGCGGGCGGCCTCGATGGCGGCGAAGAAGCAGTCCGACGGCGACTGCGGGGCCACGATCGGCACCGGCGACTCACCGTTGCGGCCGAACATCGCCTGCAGCAGGTCGGCCTGCTCGGTCTTGGTGGGCAGGCCGGTCGACGGACCGCCGCGCTGCACGTCGACGACGACCAGCGGCAGCTCCAGCGACACCGCCAAGCCGATG
>CAYFLO010000145.1:0-1014 GCA_964343995.1 uncultured Bifidobacteriaceae bacterium | reverse complement strand
GCCACACCGGGGCCGGAGGTGGTGGTGACGCCGAGGGCACCGCCGTAGGCGGCGCCGAGGGCGGACGTGACGCCCGCGATCTCGTCCTCGGCCTGGAACGTCGTCACGCCGAAGTGCTTCTGCTTGGACAGCTCATGCAGGATGTCGGACGCGGGGGTGATCGGGTAGGTGCCGATGAACATCGGCAGGCCCGACAACTGCGAGGCGGCCACCAGGCCGTACGCGAGCGCCGGGTTGCCGGTGATGTTGCGGTAGACGCCCGCCTGCATCGGTGCCGGCTTGACCTCGTACTGCACGGCGAAGTCCTCGGTGGTCTCGCCGTACGACCAGCCGGCCTCGAAAGCGGCGATGTTGGCCGCGAGGATCTCCGGCTTCTTGCCGAACTTCTCCTTCAGGAAGGCCAGGGTGCCCTCCGAGGGGCGGCTGTACAGCCAGCTCAGCAGGCCCAGGGCGAACATGTTCTTCGCGCGCTCGGCCTCCTTCTTCGACAGGTCGAAGCCCTTGAGCGCCTCGACGGTCATCGAGGTGAGCGGGATGTAGTGGCCGGTGTAGCCGTCGAGCGAGCCGTCCTCAATCGGGTTGCCGGAGTAGCCGACCTTCTCCAGGTTGCGCTTGGTGAACTCGTCGGTGTTGAGGATGAGGTCAGCGCCCTTGGGCAGATCCTTGAGGTTGGCCTTCAGGGCCGCGGGGTTCATGGCCACGAGCACGTTGGGCGCGTCGCCGGGGGTCATGATGTCGTGGTCGGCGAAGTGCAGCTGGAACGCGGAGACGCCCGGCAGGGTTCCGGCTGGTGCGCGGATCTCGGCGGGGAAGTCCGGCAGGGTCGACAGGTCGTTGCCCAGGCCTGCGGTCTCGCTGGTGAAGCGGTCGCCGGTGAGCTGCATGCCGTCGCCGGAGTCGCCGGCGAACCGGATGACGACGCGGCTGAGGTTGACGACCTGCTTGGACATGACAGCCACCTGGGGTTCGACGAGCGCATCGGAAGACGAAAACTAGGACGTCATACTAATGCAC
>CAYFLO010000144.1:0-4937 GCA_964343995.1 uncultured Bifidobacteriaceae bacterium | reverse complement strand
GCCCAAGGACATCGTGCTCGCGTGCGCCGATGCCAATGTGGCCGTGACCGGCTTGAAGTGGACGTCGTGGACGGCCAACGCGGCCAAGGGCTCCGGCACGCTCAGTTGGAACCCGTGCATCCCCACCTGCGTGGCCGGCAAGGCCGAGACGTTCCCGGTCAAGGTGACGCTGGGCCGCCTGGCCTCCGGTGGCGGGCTCGATGTGTTCTCCGGCATGACCCTGGCGTTCCCCAAGGGCGGCCCGACCGGTGAGAAGACGTCGACGTACCTGCTGGACAACGCTGCGCGCTAGTTGCGCGGTGCTCGTCGCGCCTCGACGTTACGAACTCGGCGAGGCCGAGACGGTCACGGAGTTCGGCACGGCGGCACTGGGCGCCGGCGCACTCGGCGCCGCGGCACCTGCAGCCGGAGTGGCCGCCACACCGCTCGGCGGGATCGCGCAGCCGGACGCCGACGTGACCGGCTGCGTGCGCATGGCGATCTGGTCGGTGACATCGGGCTGCGCCGGCACCTGGGTGAAGCCCGATCCGATCGCGACATCGACGAGCTTGCCACGTCGGCCGTCGTTGATGAGCTCCGCGCCCGGGAAGTAGTACTGCAGCAGTTCGGCCCGCGCCTGACCCTTGGGCCCGAAGCGCAGTTCGGCGACGCTGGAGATCGGCATCTTCTTGGGGTCGTTGCCGACCGCCTTGATGGTGAAGCCCCGGGTCTTGAGCTCCTTGGCCGTCTGCGCCGCCAGGCCCTTGGTGGGGGTGGCGTTGTAGACGTTGACCGACACCTCGGTGGGATCGGGCAGCGGCTGAAGCACCGCGGTGGGGGCCGGCAGGCACGGAGCCGCCGACGCCGTGGGCTCGGGCGTGGCCGAGGACCCGCCGGAGTGCAGCAGGGTCACCACGCCGAACACCACACCGACGATCACGAGGGCGACGACCGGCAGGAGGACGGCCAGCAGCCACGGCGGCTGGCGACGCGGCTGGCGCCGGGGCAGCGGGCGGTTGCGCACGCTCACGGGGTCCCTCCCTTCGACAGGTCGTCGGACGATCCTGACTGCTGCGAATCTGTGCGCCGGGCGGCCAGGAAGCCCTGGACCAGCTCACCGCACGGCGTCGACAGTACGCCCCCGATCACCTCGGGACGATGGGGCAGGCGCCGGTCGCGCAGGAGGTCCCAGCGGGATCCGGCCGCGCCGTACTCGTCGTTCCACGCCCCGAAGACCACCCGATCGACCCGGGCGAGCATGGCCGCGCCCGCGCACATCGGGCAGGGCTCAAGGGTGACGACGAGGGTGCAGCCGTCCAGCCGCCAGGTCCCGCGCTGCCGGGCCGCTTCGCGCAGGGCAAGCACCTCGGCGTGGGCGGTGGGGTCGGCCTGCTGCTCGCGGGCATTGCCGGCGGCGGCGATGACGGCGCCGGACTCGTCGAGCACGACCGCGCCGATGGGGATGTCGTCGTGATCGGCCGCGGCACGTGCGTGGTCGAGGGCAGCCGTCATGGCTGCCTCGAGGTCAGCCGCCTCGAGGCGGGAGCTCATCGTGAGCGCAGGACCGAGGCCATCTCGGCGCCGAAGCCCATGCGCTTGGCGATCGCCCGCACCTGCTCGGCCGGCAGCAGGTCCTCGTCCTCGCAGGTCATCTGCAGCTCGTCGGCTGCCAGCCCGAAGTCGGCGCACACGGCGAGGTCGCCCTCGGGCACGAACTCCTCCAGGTCGTCCTCGTCCCAGTCCAGGCCGATGGCGTCGGCGAGCTCCTCGGCCAACGACCAGTCCAGGATCGCCATGCCGTCACTGATGACGCCACGGACGCCGCCGGGGGTCGTGCGCACGATGACGAAGAACTCCTCGGCGATGCAGGCGAAGCCGAAGACGCCGCCCTCACCGGGCAGTTGCCGCAGCGAGGCGATGAAGCGATCGCTGGTAGTGGCGACGCGCGCGGGCAGGGTCGCGACGATCCAGCGGCCCTCCTCGCGGTAGGCCGCGACCGCGAAGTCGACGTCGTCTTCGGTGAGGGTCTCCTCGGTGAGGTCGTCGGCTATAAGGCCGTCCTCGCCCATCGACTCGTCGCTCACGAGACGAGGGTGACACATGCGGCACCCTCCGGTCACGCCGATGGCTAGTCTGCCGTCCATGCGCACCCTCGTCATCGACCATCCGCTCGTCGCCCACAAGCTCACCCGGCTGCGTCGCAGCGAGACGTCGTCGGCGACATTCCGGCTGCTGGCTGAGGAACTCGTGACGCTGCTGGCCTACGAGGCCACCGACGCGCTGCGCGTGGTGCCGGTCGAGATCACCACACCCGTCGCCCCGACCACCGGGGTCGAACTCGCCGAGCCGCGGCCGCTGGTCGTGCCGATCCTGCGTGCCGGCCTGGGCATGCTCAACGGCATGGTCAAACTCATGCCCACGGCCGAGGTCGGGTTCCTGGGCATGGTGCGCGACGAGAGCTCGCTGGTCGCGCACACCTACGCCGATCGACTGCCGCACGACCTGTCCGGTCGCCAGGTGTTCGTCCTGGATCCGATGCTGGCCACGGGCGGCACGCTGGTGGCAGCGATCGAGCTGCTGCTGTCGCGCGGAGCGCGCGATGTGACGGCCGTGTGCCTGCTGGCTGCTCCCGAGGGGCTGGCTCGGCTCGAGGAGGCCTTCGGCGGCCGCGACGTGGAGGTCACCGTGGTCACCGCGGCCCTCGACGAGCGGCTCAATGAGAAGGGCTACATCGTCCCGGGCCTGGGCGATGCGGGCGACCGCCTGTACGGCGTGGTCTGACGAGCGTTTCCGCCCACGCGACTTCTCAGTCGATGACGGTGCGCCGCGGGCCGATGCCCCAGGCGATGTAGTTCCAGAACCAGTCGGCGATGACGCTGACGCGCTGACGACCGCCGGCCAGGTAGAAGACGTGAAGGCCAAGCCACGTCAACCAGGCGGGGGTTCCGCGCAGGCGCGTGCCATTGGGAAGTTCGACCACCGCGCGGCGTCGTCCGATCGTGGCCATCTGGCCCTTGTCGGTGAAGCGGAACGGCGCCAGCGTGCGGCCCTGCTGACGCGCCACGATCGCATCGGCCACATACCTGCCCTGCTGCATCGCCACCGACGCCACCATCGGCAGCGGTGCGCCTGAGTCTCCGATCGCATGCGCGATGTCGCCGATCACCCACACGTCATCTGTCAGTTGCAGGGTCGGGGAGACCTTCAGACGATTGGCGCGATCGGTCTGGCCGAGCTCGGCCCACTGCGGAGGGGCGGCCACGCCGGCGGCCCAGATGATCGTGCCGGCCGAGAGCACCTCCCCGGACTTCAGGTGCACGTCCGTGGGGTACATGCGGTCGACGGCGGCGTCGACGAGCACGCGCACGCCGAGCTCCTCCAGCTCCTCCTTGGCGTGGGCGCTGCTGGGCTCGGTGAACATCGGCAGCAGGCGCGGGCCGGCCTCGACCAGGGTCACCGACCCGTGCTGGTGAATGGCGGGGAACTCCCGGGCCATCCCGCGCTGAAGCTCGGCGACCGCGCCGGACACCTCCACGCCCGTGGGACCGCCGCCGACGACGACCACGCGCAGGGCCTCGCGCGGGAGCCGCCCGTCCTGCACGTCCTCGTAGGTCTGCAGCAGTCGGTGGCGAATCGCGCGGGCCTGCGAGATGTCCTTCATCTGCAGCGCGTGCTCGGCGACACCCGGGATGCCGAAGGTCGTGCCGATGCTGCCGACGGCCAGGACGAGTTCGTCCCACGCGATCACCGCACCGTCAGCCAGCCGAAGGGTGTGCGCGTCGGGACTGATGCGCACGACCTCGCCGCGCCGGAAGTCCACACCCGGGATGGCCGCGCGCACCGGGTAGGCGATGTCGTCCTCGGGCAGACCGCCGGTGGCCACCTGGTAGAGCAGGGGTGCGAAGAGCTGGTACGGGTGACGGTCGATGAGGGTGACGTGGACGCCCGGCACGTCGGCGAGCTCGCGGGCGCAGGTGAGGCCGGCGAAGCCAGCGCCGATGATGGCGACGCGACGCGCCGGGGTCGTCCCGTCGACTGAGGACACGCGAGGGCTCGAATCCATGGCAGGTCCTCCTTCCGTCCCCTACGTTCACTCGACATGCGGCTTCCCGGGCGACGACGTGAGGGGGACGCACCTGTGCCCACCTCGGCCCCACGGATCCCCAGCCTGGGCAATGGGATCAGCGTGCCGATCGTCCCCGCGGATTATCCGGTGCTGCTGGAGTCGCTGCGCGCTGAGGGCCTGCCTCCCGACGAGGACGGCCTGCTCGTTGACTGGTCCGGGGTGCGTACCCGCGTGGCGATGCTCCCGTGGGCGCCCCCGGAGCTGGCCGGCACGACGAGCACCGCACTGCCCATCCCCGACGACGGGTATCGCAGTGAGGCCAGTGAGTACGCAGCCCTGGCGCGCGCCCTGCGCAGTGCACGCGGCACCTTCCGCATCGTCGAGGCCGGCGCCGGCTGGGCACCGTGGGCGGTCGCCGGCATCGTCATCGGCCGCCGCCTGGGTCTGCAGGCGCAGGGCGTGGCCGTCGAGGACGACCCGGATAAGGCGCAGTGGGCGATGCAGCACGCGCGCGACAACAACGTGAGCGTCGAGCTCATCAGCGGCACCCCCGACGAGATCGCGGCGGTGCTCGGCACACCGCAGCAGGTCGAGCTGCGCGTCGTGCAGGCCGCCGTGTGGCACGAGCGCACGACACTGCAGTTCCCCGTGCTCGACGGAGATGACATGGGCGGGGCGGTGTGGACGCTTCCGGGCACCGACGTCGACTACCGCGGCGCCCATGTGGCGCATCGCGATGTGCCCTCGGTCGTCATGCGCGACCTGCTCGGTCCCGGTGGGCCGGGAGCACCCCTGGTCGACCTGCTCCATGTCGACGTGCAGGGCCTGGAGTTCGCGCTGCTGAGCGCCACCGCGGGCGACGTGCAGGACCGCACCCGGCTCATGGCCGTCG
>CAYFLO010000143.1:0-4940 GCA_964343995.1 uncultured Bifidobacteriaceae bacterium | reverse complement strand
TCGCGTACTCCGCCGTCACCCAGCCCTTGCCGGAGTCCTTCAGCCAGCGCGGCACACCCGGGCTGAACGAGGCGGTGCACAGCACCCGGGTGCGTCCGAATGAGACGAGCACTGAACCCTCGGCGTGCTCGGACCACCCGCGCTCGAAGGTCACGGGGCGGAGCTGGTCGAAGGTGCGGCCGTCGGATCGCGTCATGCGGCGACCCTATCCAGCGCTCGCGGCACGCCCTAGGCGTGCAGGGCGCGCACCTGCCCGATCTCCGGGCCGAGGAATCGTCGGCCCAGCCGCTGGAAGTCGGCAGGGTCACCGGTGGCCAGGAACACGTGCGTGGGCTCGGGAAGGTCGTCCGGACGCAGTAGGTCGTGCGCGGCCAGCGTGCGGTAGACGTCCTTGGCCGTCTCCTCAGCACTCGACACCAGGGTGACGTCGTCGCCCATGACGTACGCGATGACGCCGGTGAGCAGCGGGTAGTGCGTGCACCCCAGGACGAGGGTGTCGACGCCGGCGTCGTGCAGCGGATCGAGGTACTCGTGGGCCACGCCGATGAGCGCGGGGCCGCCGGTGATGCCGGCCTCGACGAACTCCACGAACCGCGGACAGGCCAGGGACACGAGCTCCACGTGCGGGGCGGCGGCGAACGCGTCGTCGTAGGCGCCGGACGTGATCGTGGCCTGCGTGCCGATGACCCCGACGCGGCCGTTGCGCGTGGCGGCGGCCGCACGCCGCACCGCCGGGTGCACGACCTCGATGACGGGCACGTCGTAGCGCTCGCGGGCGTCGCGCAGCATCGCCGAGCTCGCTGTGTTGCACGCAATGACCAGGGCCTTGACCCCGTCGGCGACGAGGCCGTCGAGGATCTCCAGCGAGAACTCGCGCACCTGGGCCAGCGGCCGGGGGCCGTAGGGCCCGCGCGCGGTGTCGCCCACGTAGCGCACGGCCTCGTGCGGCAGCTGGTCGAGCACGGCCCGCGCGACGGTGAGGCCGCCGACACCGGAGTCGAAGATCCCGATGGGCGCATCGCTCATGGGAGCCCAGCCTAGGCGGCCGCGGCAGGCCCGGCCGCTAGGCTCCCGCCCATGAATCGACCTGCATCCGTGGCCGTCGTGGCATTCCTGGTGATCCTGGCCGCCATCACCAACATCGCCCTGGGCGTCTTCCTGTTCTTCTCGTCGTTCGGCGACAACCCCGTGGTCACCGACGCGGCCGGCCAGACCCACACGGTCGGCACGTTCTACCTGATCATCAACGCGATCCTGTCGATCATCATGGGCCTGATCTACTTCTGGCTGGCGCGCATCACGCTGGTCGGGTCGGCCACCGCCTACTCGCTGCTGGTGATCCTGTCGATCATCAACATCATCTTCGGCCTGTTCCGCCTGCCCTACGGCTGGATCGCGCTGGCGCTCAACGTGCTCGTGCTGATCCTGGTCAACATCCCGTCGGCGCGGCGCTGGTTCACCCAGACGGCATGACCTGCTGCAGGAGCGAGTCCTGCAGGTAGGTCAGCCAGTCGTACACCTGGGCCATCGCGAAGCGGGGGTCCTCCGGACCCATCTCGGCGAATTCGTCGCGCGTGGTGTCGTCGTCGCGGATCCCCAGGCGGGTGCCCACGGCAAGGCGGGCGTCGTTGAGGAAGCCCAGCCATGACGGCACGGCGTCGTCGGCGATGTCGACGGTGGCGCCGGTGGCCGTGGCGAGCGCGTCCAGCACTCCTCGCGCATGGGCCGCCTTGCCCTCGCGCAGGGTGCGCTCGGTGAAGCGACGGAACTGCGCGGCCGCCTCCGGGTCGTCGCGGTAGCCGTCGGGCAGCAGCCGGGCGACCGCCGGGTCGTCACTGGGCGCCGCCTGCGGGTCGATGCCCACCAGGGCCACCAGCGGGTCCTCGTCGTCGCGCTGCGGCGGTGCCACGAGCGCCACCACCTGCTCGGCCAGGCTGGCCAAAAGCCGGCGCTCGTCCCCATCGAGGTGGGCCACCAGCCGACCCCGGCGCCGGTCGAATCCATAGTCGCGGCCCACGATCAGTCGTCCTTCGTCATCGTCGCCCACAGTCCGTAGGAGTGCATCGCGGCCACGTCGCGCTCCATCTGGTCGCGCGAGCCGGACGACACCACGGCCCGGCCCTTCTCGTGCACGTCCATCATGAGCGACTCGGCCTTGTCGCGCCCGTAGTGGAAGTAGGTCATGAACACGTAGGTGACGTACGACATCAGGTTGATCGGGTCGTTCCAGACGATGCAGACCCAGGGGGTGTCGACCTGCTCGACGAGGTCGACCGACTCCACCGGGGCGATGCTCACGCCGCCATCCTCCCACTCGCAAGTAGGGCGGCTCCGGTGCCTACTTCACGCGGACGGAGAACTCCGCGCTCGCACCGGTGAGGATCGGTCCGCGCTGCAGAGCCAGGGCGCGCAGCGTGTAGGTGCCCTTGGCCGCCGGCGACTTGGCGGTGATGCGGACGACCCCGCGGGCGTCCGTCTTGCCGCGCCCCTTGCGCAGGTTGACCCACGTGCCATCGGGCGCCTTCACCTGCAGCACCACCGGCTGACCGGCCGAGGCCGGCTGCGCCACGACCCGTGCGACCAGCGGGCCGCCCTTGGCGACGACCGCCGCCTTCGGCGTGGCCGCGACCATGGCGAGCACCTGCGTGGTGAACGGCGCACTGCTGCCATCGCTTCGCCCGGCCGCACCGGGGACGAACACCATCCAGTCGCCCGTCGCCGTCGGCGTGACCGTGAACGCTACGGTGCCGTCGGGGTTGGTGGGCACGTTCTGCACGTCGGTCCAGGCCTGAGCGCCCTGCGCGCGGAAGCGCAGCAGTGCCGGCACGCCCGCGAGCGGGCCTGCGGCAGTGGCCGCGGTGGCGGTGACCGCGACTGGCTGGCCGTAGGTGACGGCCGGCACGCCGGTGGCCGTGACCGTGGCCGGCGCCGGGTTGAGCGAGACCGCGTAGCCACGCAGGGCACCCCACTGCGCCGGGTCCTCACCGCCGATCGTCCAGAATGCTGCGCCGCCCAGGCCGAACTCGCCCACGAGTGCCGCACGTGCGGTGACCGCCTGCGGGCTCGCGAACCACATCACCCGCGTGGCCGTGCACGTCTGCGCGGCACCAGACGCATCGGTCCACGTCACCGCCTTGGGGTAGGTGACGAAGCTCTCCTGCGCGGTGGGATCCCACTGGATCGACGTGGCCGGCACATTGACGGCCGCGAGCGTGGAGGCGACGTCGGACCCGGCGATCGACGACGACTTGGTCAGAGACGTGTACGCCGACGAGCCGGACTTCGGGCACGTGCCCGCCAGCTGGTACGTGCCGGAGGCGTCCTTGGCCGTCCACACCCGTCCGTAGGTGGGCACGCCGATCTGCACCTTGGCGGCCGGCATCACCGACACCGCGTATGACACGATCGCGCGCACCCATGGCATCGGGGCGATCGGGCCCGCAGAACTCACGTGGTAGTCGTAGGCCATGATCCGCACCCGGTCGGCGACCTGGCCGATGGTGGCGATGTCGTAGACCCAGTAGCCCACCGACGGGCCGCAGGCCGATCCCTGGCTGCACGGCGGCGGGATGGTGACCGACAGCTGCTTGCCCTGGGCGTGCAGCGCAGCGGCGAGCTCGGTGACGAATGCGGTCCAGTTCGGCTTGGTGGCCGCCCATGACCCGGTGCCGTCGGTGAAGGCGAAGGTCTCGTAGTCCAGGTCGATGCCGTCGTAGCCGTTGGCGACGACCAGCTGCACGATGTCGTTGACGTGCGCGGTGCGCAGCGCCGGATTGGCCAGGGTGGCCGCCATCGTGCCCTTGCCTGAACCGTCGGCGATTGACGGGAGCACCGGAAGCCCGGCGGCCTTGAACTGGGCGGTGGCCCAGGCTGCGCTCGCCGCTCCCCCGGTGAAACTGCGATTGACACCGACCTGCACACCGCCGCCGGGCTTGTCGGTAGCGGAGTACCAGAACGGGGAGACCTCGCTCATGAGGTCGGCATTGCCCACGGCCGAGGAGACGCCCTTGCTCGAGCTTTGAGTCGACAGCCAGTACGGCACCCAGCCGGCGATGATCCGCTTGGGCGCCTGGCCGTCGGCCAGGGCCGGCGCCGCTCCTGCGACACCGACGACACCGGCGACGAGGGCACCCGCGACCGCCAGAGTGGCGAGAGCGGTGCGGGCGCGGCGCATGAGAGTCCTAGTGGCATGGTCGACGGACGTGGTCGACGTGGCAGGGATCTGTCCATTGTGCGTCACCCGCCCGTCGGTCCCGGGTATCGGACACGCCTGCCGGACGTGACCTGTGCCATGACGCAGGATGGGGATATGCACCCCCGCCGTGGCCGACGCACCCTCGTGCGCGCAAGCGCAGCCCTCGCCACGGTGCTGCTCCTGGCCAGCGGGTCGGTCGCAACCTCCGCGGCGGCCCGGGCCGATAACGGTGACCTGGCGGCCCTGCTGACCGCTCGCCTGCGCAACCCGGCCCTGGGCCGCGACGTGGCGATGATCGTTACCGACGCCGCGACCGGTGCCGTACTTGCACAGCACCGCGCTTCCTCACCGCACCTGCCGGCCTCGAACATGAAGCTCGTCACCGCGGTCACCGCGCTCACCGTGCTGGGCGCCGACACCCGATACTCCACGAAGGTGCGCGCGGGCGCGACGCCCACCGATGTGGTGTTGCAGGGCGGCGGTGATCCGCTCCTGCGCGCATCCGAACTCACCGCCCTGGCCAAGGACACCGCGAAGGCGTTGACCACCGCGGGCACGTCACCGGCGCCGGTCACCGTGCACGTCGACGACAGCCTGTTCCCCACGTCGCCCGCGTCCACTCTCGCCCCCGGCTGGAAAAAGGCATACATCCCGTCGGTTGTCTCCCCCGTCACCGCCCTGGGACGCCTGGGTGACTACAGCCGCGATCCGTCCGCACGAACCGCCGCCGCATTCGCGTCCGCCC
>CAYFLO010000142.1:3373-4972 GCA_964343995.1 uncultured Bifidobacteriaceae bacterium | reverse complement strand
GCGCCCACCTGCACGTGGCGCCCTGACTGATCCCAGTACTGCGTGGCAACACCGTGAGCTGCGGCCAATTCGGCGAGGGCCGGAGACACCGCACGCCACGTCGGGGCCTGCACCATGGGCCTGCCTCCCGACCGCACGCCGTCTGCGCTGCGCGCACGCGAGACTAACGTGGGCTCCGTGACCGCTCCGGCCTATCCCGATGCCCCCCGGCTCGACATCGTCGACGATCTGCACGGCACCCCCGTGCCCGATCCGTACCGGTGGCTGGAGGACGCCAGCGACCCGCGCACCCGCACCTGGCTGGAGCAGCAGGCCCTGCTCATGCAGGACGAGCGCGGCACGTGGACCCTGCGCGAGAGGTTCGTCGACCGGGTCGGAGCGCTGCTGGGCGGCGGGTCGGTCTCCCCGCCCTACTGGCGTGGCGAGCGGTACTTCCTCACCCGGCGCGAGCCCGGCCAGCAGTTCGCCGTCCTCTACGTCGTCGAGCCGGGAGCCGACGGAACCAGCACCGAGCGGGTGCTGCTGGATCCCATGGCTCTGGACCCGTCCGGCCGCACGACCCTCGACTCGTGGCAGCCCTCCAAGGAGGGCACGCGCCTGGCCTACCAGCTGTCGGTCGGCGGCAATGAGGAGTCACTGCTGTACGTCATGGACGTCGTCACCGGCGAGGTGCTCGAGGGCCCGATCGATCGCTGTCGCTACTCCCCCGTGGCATGGCTGCCCGGCGGTGAGGCCTACTACTACGTGCGCCGCCTGGCTCCGGACCTGCTGCCGGAGAGCGAGCAGGGATTTCACCGCCGCGTGCAACTGCATCGCGTGGGAGCCTCGCCCGACACCGATGTGCTCGTGTTCGGCGCCGGCATGACGATGACCAACTACTACGGCGTCGAGGTGAGCCGCGACGGCCACTGGCTGCAGGTGTCGGCCAGCGAGGGCACCGAGCCGCGCAACGACCTGTGGGTGGCCGACCTCACCACCAGCCCGATCGACGCGCCCGCGTTCACCCTCGTGCAGGGCGATGTCGACGCGCAGACGTCGCTGGAGTTCGCGCGCGACGGCCGTGTCTACGTGAGCACGAACCTTGACGCTCCGCGCGGGCGCATGGCCTGGACGCGCCCGGGGCAGTGGGCCCCCTCGCAGTGGACCGACCTCATCGCCGAGGATCCCGATGCCGTGCTGGAGTCGGTCGCGCTGCTCGACGGCCCCGAGCTCGACGAGGACCTTCTCCTCGTCGTGCGCACCGCACACGGAGTGGCCCGCATGACGCTGCACCGCGCGAGCGACGGAGCGGAGCTGCGCGAGGTGCCGCTGCCCGGCGCCGGCACCGTGGGCGGGCCCGTGGAGCACGTCGACGGCGGGCCGGTGTGCTGGCTGGTCTACACCGACCACACCACGCTGCCGACGATCTACTCCTTCGATGCGCGCACCGGTGCGCTCACCCTGTATGCCACGCCACCCGGCACCGTCGAGGTGCCGCAGGTGTACTCGCGCCAGGTGGAGTACACCTCGCTCGACGGCACCACGGTGCGCATGTTCGTCATCGCGCCGACGGCCGAGCCTGATCGTCCGCGCCCCACCGTGCTCTACGGCTACGGCGGC
>CAYFLO010000142.1:0-3363 GCA_964343995.1 uncultured Bifidobacteriaceae bacterium | reverse complement strand
TGGGCGATCGCCAATCTGCGCGGCGGCGGCGAGGAGGGCGAGGAGTGGCACCGCGCCGGCATGCTCGATCGCAAGCAGAACGTGTACGACGACTTCCACGCAGCAGCGCAGTGGCTCATCGACGCCGGCTGGACGACCTCAGCGCAGCTGGGTGTCTACGGCGGCTCCAACGGCGGCCTGCTCGTGGGCGCCGCGATGACGCAGCGCCCCGACCTCATGAACGCCGTGGTCTGCGTGGCCCCGCTGCTCGACATGATCCGCTACACGACCTCCGAGCTCGGACCGACGTGGACCGTGGAGTACGGCGACCCGGAGGACCCGGTGCAGTTCGGCTGGCTGCACTCCTACTCGCCGTACCACCGGGTCGTCGACGGCACCGACTACCCGGCGGCGATGATCGCGGTTTTCGACAACGACACCCGCACCGATCCCATGCACGGCCGCAAGATGACCGCAGCACTCCAGCACGCCACGGCGGGCACCCGCCCGGTGCTGCTGCGCACGGAAGGCGACGTCGGCCACGGCGCCCGCTCGCTCGACAAGTCGGTGCAGGAGTCCGCCGACACCCTGGCCTTCATGGCGCACTGGACCGGAATGGAGTCACGATGACCCGCATGCCCGCCGCCCTTGACGGAACCGTGCTGGACTGGTTCCTCGACGTGCCACTGAAGATCCTCATCATCCTGGCGATCGCCTTCACCCTGCAGTTCATTCTCATCCACCTGATCAACAAGGCCGTTCGTGGGGCGAACACCAGCGAGCGTCGCCAGAAGAAGGCCGCCGACCGCGCCAACCGCATCGAGTCGCAGTACAGCGACCAGGTGCGCACCGTGCGCATCGAGCAGCGTGCCGGCGCGATCGGCACACTGCTGCGCAGTGTCGTCTACGTGGTCATCTGGACCGTGGCCGTCCTCATGATCCTGCCGCTGCTGGACATCGACATCGCACCTCTGGTGGCCAGCGCGGGCATCGCCGGCGTGGCCCTGGGCTTCGGTGCGCAGACGCTGGTCAAGGACTACATCTCCGGGATCTTCCTGATCATGGAGGACCAGTTCGGCATCGGTGACATCGTCGAGATCGACCGGGTCGTGGGCATCGTCGAGGTGGTCGCGCTGCGCTACACCCGTCTTCGCGACGCCGACGGCGTCATCTGGTACATCCGCAACGGCGAGATCCGCCGCGTCGCCAACCAGTCGCAGGGCTGGACCCGCGCGACGGTCGACCTGTCGATCGACCACACGGCGGCCCTGGAGCAGGTGCGCGACATCATCACGGCCGAGTCCGCTCGCATGGCGGCCGATCCGGATGTGAAACCGCTGCTGCTTGACGATCCGGAGTTCCTCGGTGTCCAGGACTCCGGCCCCGGCACGATCGTCGTGCGCGTGATCGCCAAGGTGCCACCGGAGGATCACGATCGTGTGGCCGCGATCCTGCGCGAGCGCGTGATCACCGCGCTCGTCTCAGCGGGCGTGCCGTTGGCCGGCGCCCAGGCCGCTGCCGCCGCCATCGATGTCGTGGGGGTGTCGCCGGTGACGGCCACGGCACCGACTGGGCCCGCTGCTGCCCCTGCCACGGCGACCACGACGACCACCGCGACAGCGCCGGTGTCCGGCACCGGCACACAGAGCACCGCTCAAGGCGATGCCGGGGTGAGTGGCCCACTGCTGAATTCCAAGGACCGGCGCACCACGCACTTCTCGGACTACGACGCACGCCAGGAAGACGGCGAGAGCGAGTGACCACCCCGTACGACGACTTCGGCGGTGAGGAGTTCTTCACCGCCCTGGTCGCCGCGTTCTATGCGCGGGTCGCCACCGACGACATCCTGCGGCCGATGTACCCCGACGACGATCTCGCCGCGGCCGAGCGCCGGCTGCGGCTGTTCCTCATGCAGTACTGGGGCGGTCCGCAGGACTACAGCGCCGAGCGCGGGCATCCGCGCCTGCGCATGCGCCACCACGCCTTCCCGATTGATTCGGCTGCGCGCGACCGATGGCTGTCACTCATGCGCGCCGCCCTCGATGAGCAGAACCTCGACGACGAGCTCGACTTCCAGCTGTGGCAGTACTGCGTGGGAGCAGCGTTCGCCATGCAGAACATCGAGGACGATGCTCCCGGCGGAGCCCCGCTCCCGACAGTGGGGTAGTTCGGCCCGATCAGCGCACGACGTGCAGGGCCAGCCGCGCGGACGCCCCGCGGTCGTAGCCGAAAACCTGCCCGCGCACGGTCTGGAGGCGCCGCCACGGCCCGCAGGCCGAGGCGCTCACCCGCGACTGGTCGTCGGGCAGGAACCCCAGCCGGTACGCGGCATGGAGCATGCGCAGCGGCAGTCCCGCCCACCCCGGCCGCGACCAGATCTCCTCGGCCAGGGTCTGCCGCCCGAAGTCGCCCAGGCTCACGGCCCGCTGCCGGAACTCCTCGATCGCTTCCGTGACCAGCGGGACGAGGTCGCCGGAGACCGCCGGGATCGGCATGTGCCAGCCCTCACTGGGAGGAAGGTGATGCACCGAAGGTGCGCCCGCAGGCGGGACGATCACCTCCGGAATCGTCGCGAGGTCCATGCCCCCGTCAGCCATGAGCGGCAGGGCATCGGCGAACGCCGACATGGTCACCGTGACGTCGCAGCGCTCGACCGACCCCTGCACCGGCACGGCGGCGAAGGCGAGCACGCCCAGCGGCGGTGAGGTGAAGACACCCAGGGCCGTACCCGTTGTGACCACCCGGGCCACGCTCAGCGGATCCCAGCGCAGGTGCCGGCGGGCGTGTGCCTCAAGGACGGCGGCCTCGTGTGCCCCCAGGCTCACCCGCACGTCCATCGCCAGCGTCACATGGGGAGTCTGCGAGCCTCCAGAGCCGCCCGCAACTCGGCGGGAATGCGCACGGGGCGTCCGGTCTCCTTGTCGATGCAGGCCATGGTCGTGGTGGCCTCGGCGGCCACCTGCCCGCTCTCGTCCAGGATTCGGTAGGCGAAGTCGTAGGACGAGTTGCCGGCGCGTGCCACCCACGTCTGCACGATCACCGGCTCGGGGTGCGCGAGGAGCGGGCGCAGGAAGACGATGTCCTGGGTGACGACGACGTGGGTGATGGCCCCGATCGGGAAGCCGAGCTCGCGCAGGAACGCGACCCGACCCTCCTGCAGGTAGTCGTGGAACACGACGTTGTTGACGTGGCCGAGGGGATCCAGGTCGCTGAAGCGACGGTGCACCGGGACGTTCAGGGCGTCCGGCCCCGGGGTGAGTCGCTCGCGCACGGGCTAGATGGCCTCGACGTTGAGGGCGGGCGAGGGCCCGATGAGCTCGATGACCCCACCCCACAGGCACTCGGTGAAGCAGCCCTCGGTGAGGACCGGCATGCCGTCGATGA
>CAYFLO010000141.1:0-5008 GCA_964343995.1 uncultured Bifidobacteriaceae bacterium | reverse complement strand
GTGACCATGAAGGGCCCGGTCCAGGAGCCCAAGCCCAACACCCCCGGGCGGTCCCTCAACTACGGCCTCACCCTGGGCATCCTGCTGATGATCGCCGCCTGGTTCACGGTGACGCTGGAGTCCGGCAAGCCAGGTATGTGGGCGATGATGACGATCATCCTGGTGATCCAGCCGGTGGTGAAGGATTCCTTCAGCAATGCACTGCAGCGTGCCGGTGGCACCGTCATCGGCGTGGTCATCGCGATCCTGCTCGCGCTGATCCCCATGCCCGACGCCGTGTTCTACATCGTCGCCGTCATCGCCCTTGCGCTGGCGTTCCTGGTGAAGTCCAAGGACAAGGCCGACTGGCAGTTCATCGCCATGCTGACGATCACCATGGTGATCCTGCAGGGCATCGCCACGTCAATCGAGCAGACGGCGATCGCGCGCCTGTGGGCCACGCTCCTGGGTGCGGCGGCCGCCATCATCGTGATGTTCATCGAGTGGCGGATCCTCAAGGATCGCGTCGGAGACCGCGCCTCCGCGCGCGGAGCCTCTGCCTGAGAAGCTTTCATGGACCACGGCCTGTCCGTGCGTCCGCTCACTGACGCGGACGCGGAGATCATCCGAACCTGGCACTATCCGGGGCCGTACGGGGTCTATGACCTCCCCGTCCACGGTCCGCTTCCGACGACGGACGACGGCTACTGGGCGATCGTGAGCGAAGCTGACAGTTCGCTGGTGGGATACATGCGCGTGGGAGAGGTGGCGCGACCCAACGGCATGCCGGCACGCGACGACACTGTCGATGTCAACCTCGGCCTCGATCCGGCTCGAGTGGGGCAGGGTGACGGCAGGCGTCTGGCCGCCGTTCTGCTGGAGTGGATCAATGAGAACCATCCGGGCAAGCGGGTCCGTACGGCCATCCAGTCCTGGAACATTCGGGCGCTGAGGGTCTTCCGTTCCTTCGGCTTCGGTCAGGACTATGACCACCTGTGTCGCGAAGGCCCCACGGCCGTGCGCTACACGGTGCTGCAGCGCGCCGTACCCACGAAGGTGAGCTAGACCCGGAGTTCAGCGATCTGCTGCTCGATGACGGCGGCATCCTCGCGATCGGGCTCGGTGGCGAGGATCTCGCGTGCACGGCGGATCACCCGCTCGGCATCCTCCGTGGCGCCACCGGCCACCATGGCACGCGCCAGGCCCTCCAGCAGGCTGGCCTTGAGCCATTCGGGGAACGTCGTGCCGTCGTGCTCCAAGGATGCCCAGGCGAAGGTCAGGGCCAGGCGCGGGTTACCGGTGGCTGCGGCGGCACGGCTCACCATCCAGTCAGCCACGGCGTGCTCCTGCGAGCCTCCGGCGATCTGCCAGCAGCGTCGAGACTCGAAGGCGGCGGCCATGAGCTCGGCGTCGTCGGCGTCGGTGCGCTCGGCAGCCAGTAAGCCCCAGCAGGCGTTGTAGGCGGCCTTGGCGTCGGCGGCGATTGCGTCGTACGACATGCCCGCAGGCTACGGGAGTGAATGTGGTGTCCGAGGGGGGACTTGAACCCCCATGCCCTTGCGGGCACTAGCACCTCAAGCTAGCGCGTCTGCCTATTCCGCCACCCGGACGAGTGCCCCGGAATCATAGCGGGCAGGGAGGCCGACGCCGCGGCCCCGTGAGGTGGGCGGCAGGATGGGCCGCATGGCCATGACGGACGAGGTGGTGACCCTCACCCAGGAGCTCATCGCGATCGACACGAGCAACTGGGGGGAGTCCGAGCACACCGTCGGCGAAGCCGCCGCCGCCGACTACTGCGCCGACCGGCTGCGCGAGGTGGGCTACGACCCGGAGGTTCTGGCGACCACCGGAGACGCGCGTCGAGCCGTGCACCTGCGCATGCCCGGCACCGATCCGTCAGCGGGTGCACTCGTCGTTCACGGACACCTTGACGTCGTCCCCGCGGTCGCGGCCGACTGGACCCACCCGCCTTTCGGTGGCGTCATTGACGACGGATTCGTCTGGGGCCGCGGCGCCGTCGATATGAAGGACATGGACGCGATGATCCTGGCGGTCCTGCGCGAGTGGGCCCGAACGGGCGTGCGACCACGGCGCGACATCATCGTTCTCTTCTTCCCCGACGAGGAGGCCGGTAGCCGACACGGCTCGCACTGGCTCGTCGACAACCGTCCCGACCTCTTCGCAGGGGCCACGCAGGCGATCGGCGAGGTGGGCGGGTTCTCCGTCACCGTCCGCGACGACCTGCGGCTGTACCCGATCCAGACAGCGGAGAAGGGCATTCGTTGGCTGCACCTGCACACTCGCGGCCGCGCCGGGCACGGGTCGCTGGTCAACGACGACAATGCCGTCACCGCCCTGTGCGATGCCGTCGCCCGCATCGGCCGACACGAGTGGCCGCAGCGGCATACCGCCACGGTCGATCGTTTTCTCGCGGAGCTTTCGGACGCCTACGGCATCGACCTGTCCGCAGGATCCACCCAGGAAGTGCTGGAGCGGTTGCGCTCCTTCGGCACCCTGGTGGCCGCAACGATGCAGAACACGGCCAATCCGACGATGCTGCAGGCCGGCTACAAGCACAACGTCATCCCGGGGGAGGCGTCGGCGGCGATCGACGGACGCGTGCTGCCGGGCTTTGAGGAGGAGTTCGTGGCCACCGTGCGCGAGCTCGCAGGCGCACAGGTCGAGGTGGTTCCGGGGATTGAGGACATCGCCCTGGAGGCGCCCATCGACGTCCCGCTTGTCGACCTGATGGCCTCGGCCCTACGCGAGGCTGATCCCGGCGCCCGTCCCGTGCCCTACATGATCAGCGGGGGTACCGATGCCAAGGCGATGGCGTCCTTGGGAATCGACTGCTACGGCTACAGCCCGCTGAAGATGCCCGCGGACCTGGACTACTGGACGCTGTTCCACGGGGTCGATGAGCGCGTGCCCGTTGAGGGGCTGCACTTCGGCGTGCAGGTGCTCGACCGGTTCCTGCGCCAGGCGTAACCACGCTCTTCGCTCAGGCCGTGCGCGCCATGCGGTAGACCCGCCGACGAAGACGCACCACGCGACGCCCGTCCGGGAAGATCCTGGTGCGGTCGAGTTCCCAGTGGCCGGTCTCTGCGGCACCGGTGACGAGCTGGCGAGCCACCTCCCGGGTGATCCCGCGCGGCATGGCGACCTCGCGGAACTCCCAGGTGGAGAGTGGCATCGCCGTCCTTCCGTCCGTGAACGCCGCTATCGCCGCTGCGCCCATCCTGCCTCGGGATACCCCAAGGCGGGGGCCGATACGTCGTCGAGCGCCTGGATGATCTCGTCGGGAAGTTCCAGTTCCTCCGCGGCCAGTGCGGCGATGAGCTGGGACGTCGTGCGGGCCCCCAGGATCGGCGCAACGACGCCGGGACGGTCGCGCACCCAGGCCAGGGCCACTTCGCTGGGAGCGGCGCCCAGGCCTTCGGCAGCGGTGGAGAGGGCATCGATGATGCGCCGTCCTCGTTCGTCGAGGTACGGCTGTACCCAGCTGGCGGTATCGGCATTGGCGGCGCGGGAGTCGATGGGGATGCTGTGGCGGTACTTGCCGGTGAGCACGCCGCGCCCCAGGGGCGACCATGGCAGCAGGCCCATGCCCAGGGCATGTGCAGCCGGGACGATCTCGCGCTCAACGCCGCGCTCCATGAGCGAGTACTCCATCTGCGCGGTGATGAGCGGTGCGCGTCCGACGGAGCCCTGCTGCCACGTGGCGGCGCGGGCGACCTGCCAGCCGGCATAGTTGGAGACGCCGGCGTAGCGCACCTTGCCGGAGGCGACCGCGGAATCAACGGCCGCGAGGGTCTCGTCCATCGGCGTCCACGGATCCCAGGCGTGTAGCTGCCACAGATCGATGGCGTCGACGCGCAGGCGTCGCAGCGACTGCTCGAGCGTGGCCAGGAGGTGTCGGCGAGATGCGTTGAATCGCCGTTCGCCGCTGGGCATGGAGACCGCCTTGGTGGCGACAACCACCTGGTCGCGCACCTCGAACTCCTCCAGGAGTTCGCCCAGGATGGTTTCCGACGCTCCGTCGGCGTAGACGTCAGCGGTGTCGATCAGCGTGCCGCCGGCGTCAAGGAACGCCGCAAGCTGATCGCGTGCCTCGAACTCGTCGGTGGAGCGGCCCCACGTCATGGTGCCGAGCGCGAATCGGCCCACCCACAGACCCGAACGGCCCAGCGGTCGGATCTCCATGGCCGCACGCTACCTGTGTACGTCACCCCTAGGCTGGCTGGGACACGGCGCAAGGGCACCGAACGGGTGCGGCCGTGCATCCTTCCAAGGGAGTTGGCAATGAAGCTGGGCGTGAACCTGGGCTACTGGGGGTCGGGCAACGATGCGGATCACCTGGAGGTGGCCCGCGAGGCGGATCGACTCGGCTACTCCGTGGTCTGGGCGGCCGAGGCCTACGGCTCGGACGCGGCCACCGTTCTCGCCTGGATCGGAGCGCAGACGACGTCGATCGACCTGGGTGCGGCGGTCTTCCAGATCCCTGGGCGCACCCCGGCCAACACCGCGATGACGGCCGCGACACTCGACGCCCTGTCCGGCGGCCGGTTCCGCCTGGGACTGGGTGTCTCAGGGCCGCAGGTGTCCGAGGGCTGGCACGGCGTGAAGTTCTCCAAGCCGCTGAAGCGCACGCGGGAGTACGTCGACATTGTCCGCATGGCGCTGGCGCGCGAGAAGGTGTCGTACCAGGGGGAGTTCTTCACCCTGCCCCTGCCGGACGGCCCGGGCAAGGCGCTCACGCTGACGGTGCACCCGGTGCGCGACCGCATCCCGATCTACCTGGCCGCCATCGGCCCGAAGAATGTGGAACTGGCCGGGGAGATCGCTGACGGATGGCTGGCCATCTTCTTCTCCCCGGACCACGCCGACGAGCTCATGACCCCGCTTCAGGCAGGACTGGCGACGAGTGGCCGGACGCTCCAGGACTTCGACGTCGTTCCGAACGTGCCGGTGGTGATCGGACGCAGTGTGGAGGAGTGCGCCGCTCCCATTCGCCCCTACGCCGCTCTCT
>CAYFLO010000140.1:0-5010 GCA_964343995.1 uncultured Bifidobacteriaceae bacterium | reverse complement strand
TGACCTCGCCGATGCGCAGGGAGTCCGGGATGCGCACCGAGTCGAAGAAGACCTCATTGAAGGAGGCAGGTCCGCTCATCTGTCGGATCGGGCGGATCTCGATGCCGGGCGCGTCCATGGGCACGAGGAACGCGGTGATACCCGCCTGCTTGACGACGTCCGGATCGGTGCGGGCCAGCAGGAAGCCGTACTCGGAGAACTGGGCGTTGGACGTCCAGATCTTCTGGCCGGTGATGAGCCAGTCGTCGCCATCGCGCACCGCCTTGGTCGACAGGCCGGCGAGGTCCGATCCGGCGCCGGGCTCGCTGAACAGCTGGCAGCACAGCCAGTCGGTGCGCAGGAACGCGCGGCCGAAGGACTCGCGCTGCTCGGGGGTGCCGAACACGCTCACGGCGGCGCCGACGAGCCCGGTGGTGACGCTGATGATCTCCGACGACGGCGGCACGTCGAAGTCGCGCTCCTCATGCGCGAAGGCGACGCCGTAGACACTGGGGAGTCCGGCACCGCCGAACTCTGTGCCCAGCGTGATCGCGCCGTAGCCGGCGTCGTAGCGGGCCCGGCGGTACTCGCGCACGCGGTCGAGGTAGGCGCGCTCCTCCTCGTGGCTCATCACCCGGAAGATCTGCAGATCGGGGTCGCCCTGACCCCACACCCGCACCTCGTCGGCCTTGGGAGCGGCGACCGACGCCAGCCAGGCGCGCGCCTGCGCACGCCACTCCTCCAGCGCCACCGGGTCGATCTCGCTCATCACCGCTCCTGTTCGTCGCGCACTAGCCGCGTCCCACGTCGAGCACGGTGCAGGCACTGATACCCGGCGCTCCGTAGACGTGGGTGAAACCGATTGTCGGGGATCCGGGCACCTGGCGCCCGAGGGCGCGGCCCTGCAGCTGCCGGGCCACCTCGTGCACCTGACGCAGGCCGGACGCGCCGACCGGCTCGCCGTTGGCCAGGCAGCCGCCATCGGTGTTGACCGGCAGGCGGCCGTCGACGTTGTAGTCCCCGCGCGCGTAGCCAGCCTCCTGCTCACCGTGGGTGACCAGGCCGGTCTCGCCCAGGTGGATGACCTCCGCGCCGCTGTCGGTGTCCTGCAGCTGGGCCACCTGGACGTCGGCCGGGGTGATGCCGGCGGCGGCGAAAGCGGCCGCGGCAGCGTCGACCGACGGGCTCGTGCGCTCCCCCGGCGACAGCCACGGCGAGAACACCTCGAACGAGCCGGGACGGCGTCCGCGCAACTCGACCGCCGCCAGGCGCACCGGCCGCTCGCAGAGGTCGGCGGCTCGCTTACCGCGGGCGAGCACAAGCGCGACGCCGCCGGAGTCGGGCGCGCAGAACATGTAGCGGGTGAGCGGGTCGTTGATCATGTCCGAGGTCAATGCCTCGTCGACCGACACCGGGGTGCGCCGCCAGGCCAGCGGGTGGTCCGAGCCGTTGTCGAAGGCCTTGTGCGAGACCTCGGCGAGCGTGCGGTCGGTGATGCCGTGCTCGTGCATGTAGCGACGGGCCTTGAGCGCGAAGTACGAGGTGGTGACCATCATTCCGGTCTGGCCGTACCACTCACCGATGCCGTAGCGCGCCGGAGAGGCGTTGAAGGCGCCGCGCGCGTGGTTGTCGTAGCCCACCACCACCGCGATGTCGAGGTCCTGGGCGACGAGTGCCTGGCGCGCGGTCATGAGGGCGACGCCGCCGGTGGCGCATCCGTTGCGCACCGTGACGAACGGCAGCCCGGTGAGGCCGAGTCGACTGACGAGGTTGTCGGGCTTGGTCTCGCCGTTGGTGCCGCCCACCGCCACCTGCACGTCGGGCCACGTCAGCCCGCAGTCGGCAAGTGCCTCGCGGATCGCGCGCTCGCCGAGGTCGAGGTCATCGCCGTCGTAGCGGCCGAACGGAGTCATCCCCAGGCCGACGATGAAGACGTCGTCGCGCGCACTCGCCGCGGTCATCGGGCGCCCTCCGGGTCGGCCTCGAAGGCGTAGGTGTGGACGATGACGCCGTCGTCGTCGGTCCATGCCGGTACGAGCACCAGGCGAACAGGATCGCCGATCGTCCACTGCGTGGAGCCGTGCAGCCAGCCCTCGACGATGACCGGGCCGAGATCGACGTAGCCGATGCTGAAGGGCGCGAAGCCGTCGGTGCGGTACGGCGACTTGGGCGCGAAGCGCTGCGTCGTCCACGACCACACCGTGCCTCGGGTCGGCAGGGCGACCGGAGCGACGTCGACTCCCGTGCACATCGGGCAGCTGCCCTGAGCCGGGAAGACGTGCGCGCCGCACGACGTGCAGGCCGAGCCGCGCAGCGCCACCGGATCGAGCCCGGCGAACAGCGTCTCGTCGACGACGATGGTCATGGCGCGGCCGTCAGTCGGACAACCGGACGAGGGCCTTGCCCAGGTTGGCACCGTTGAGAAGGCCGGCCAGACCCGCGCCGGCGTTCTCCAGGCCGTCGATGATGGTGGCCCGGTCAACGAGGGCCCCGGAGGCCAGCCAGCCGGAGACCTGCTGCTCGAACTGCGGTCGAAGATCCTCGTAGTCGCGCACGATGAAGCCCTGGATGGTGACCCGGCGCAGGACGGCCTCGATGAGGCAGGCGGTCGTGGGCTGGTCCTGGGTGCCGAAGTTGGAGATCGCGCCGCACATGCTGATGCGGCCGTGCAGCTTCATCTGGCCCAGGGCCGCCGCGAACTGCCAGCCGCCCACGTTGTCGAAGAACAGGTCGATGCCGTCGGGGGCCGCCGCCGGAAGCGCGGCCGCGAAGTCCTCGTTGCGGTAGTCGATGACGTGGTCGAAGCCGCAGTCGGTGCGCAGCCACGCGCACTTCTCTGGACCGCCGGCGCTGCCGATGACGCGCGAGGCACCCAGAAGTCGGGCGAACTGACCGGCCATCGAGCCCACGGCACCACCGGCACCGGACACCAGGACCACCTGCCCGGCGGTGAGGTGCCCGACCGGGAGGAGACCGGCATAGGCCGTGAACCCGGTCTGGCCCAGGGCGCTGAGCCACGACGTCGCCGGAGCGAGACCGAGGTCGCACACCGTGGCGGTGGTGTCGTCGACGACGGCGACATCGCGCCAGCCGCCGCGGTGACGCACCACCGCACCCACGGGGAGCTTGTCGGACATCGACTCCTCCACCACGCCGATGGCCGAGCTGTCCAGGGGGCCGCCGATGGTGAAGTTGGTCGTGTACTGCTTCTCACCCGGGTCCATGCGTCCGCGCGTGGACGGGTCCAAGCTCATGTAGAGGTTGCGCACGTAGGCCGTGCCCGGGGTGAGGTCGGGTAGCTCGATCGTGCCGACGGTGACGTCGTCGGGGACGAAGGTGCGCTGGGGGCGGCGAGCCAGCAGGACGGCGCGGGTGGTCCTCACGAGTCGGCCTCGCGCAGCGCGCGGGCCTCGGGAGTGCGGCCGACCCAGCCCAGGATCTGGAAGTCGACGTCGCGGATGGTGCCCTCGAACCACACGCCGTGGTCGTCGAAGACTCCGTACTCGCCCGTCGCAGGGTTGCGGACATCGACCAGGCCGACCTCGTTGACCGAGTACACCAGGCCGGAGATCGGGTGGTGGTACGCCTTGGCCATCACAGCTCCTGAACCGTTGTGTGGGGCATTCCTTGAGGGCGCGCGCCACGATACACAACTTGACCCGGGGTACAGTAACTCCTCTCCCGAGGGTCGATCCGACCCGCGGAATGCCCCCGGAGGCGTCATGGACCAGCCCGCCGACCTCGGTCCGGCCGCGACCCTGCACGCCGCCCTTCCCGGGCAGCTGGTGCAGGTCGCCTACCGTGTGCCGGACCTCACCGCCGCCTGCCACCAGTGGGCCACCACCATGGGGGCGGGCCCCTTCGTCGTCCGCGAGCACATGGACGTCAAGGCCAGCCACCACGGACGCCCCGCGGTCTACGACCACAGCGCGGCCTTCGGCCAGTGGGGCCCGGTCATGCTCGAGCTCATCACCGTGCACCGCTGCGAGCCCGAGCCCATGCGTGCCGTCATCGAGCACGAGCAGCCCGGGCAGCTCAACCACGTGGCCTGCTTCGTCGATGACCTCGCCGCGTCGAGCGCCGCTCTGGAGGCCGTCGGGATGCCGCTGGTGATGTCGCTGGTGACGTCCTCGGGCATGGATGTGAACTTCCACGACGGGCGCGAGGTCATGGGCGGCCTGGTCGAGCTCTACGTCGGCACCGAGCACCTGCGCGGCTTCTACGACCGCATCGCCGCTCTCGCCGACGGCTGGGACGGCACCGATGTGGTGAGGTTCGCCTCGTGACCGACACCACCGCCGACACCACTCCCGTGACCGTCCTGGCGACGCTCGTCTCCCCCGCGGGCCGACGCGATGACGTGCTCGCTGCCCTGCAGGACCTGCAGGCGGCCGCCGCAGCCGACGAGCCGGGCACCTCGCTGTTCATGATCAGCGAGCACCGTGACGAACCCGGAACGTTCAGCGTCTTCGAGCGCTACGAGGGCGCGGCGGCCGTGGCCGACCATCGCGGCAGTGCGGCGATGGAGCGCTTCCGGGCCGCGCTGGTCGACCTGGGCATCCGCCCCACACTGGCATTCATGACGCCGGTCGATCCGGCCTAGGAGCACGAACCGACGTCAGCGGTACGTCACCTGAGCGCGGTTTGCGGCCAGGTGGGCGTGATCGTTGAAGGTCAGCAGCGAGGTGCCCCGCGATCCCACGAGCAGTGTCGTGATCGACGCGTTGATGCTCACCCGATTGAGGGCCACTGCGGTCTCCGGTCCGGCATGCAGCACCCGGCTCACGATCGCCCCGGTGACTCCAGCCGACGTGCAGGCCACGCCCACGTGGCCGTGCGGGACGCAGTCAGCCAGGGCGCGGACCGCATCGAGCGCGCCACCGGCGAAGGCGTTCCAGCTCTCCGGCCGCTCATGCATCCACGCGAGCATCGCCTCGTCGAGGTGCACCTGGAAGTCCAGGGACGACATCCCGTCAGTGATGCCCGGTTGGCCCAGGTGCGCCTCGATGAGCGCATGGCCGTCGAACTCAT
>CAYFLO010000139.1:0-5050 GCA_964343995.1 uncultured Bifidobacteriaceae bacterium | reverse complement strand
GGCCAGGACGATGTGGATGACCGCCGCTACGAGCGAGACGATCGCCAGCACCATCACCATCGATGCCGCCTGGGTGGCGTAGCCGGGGTAGACGCCCGCCGAGACCAGAGCAGCCTGAATGTCGTCCTGGCCACTGTGTCCATTGAGGATCGAGGCGGCGACGAACTGCTCCGCGGCGATGAGGAACGTGAAGGCGGCCCCGATGTAGACGAGGACGAGCAGGGTCGACACGGGCCAGGGGCGTGAGGTCATGTCGTCATCCTGCCCTACCCCTTGAATCGGCTTCCAGACCCTAGGCTGAAGGCGTGTCGCGCACCCACGTGCTCCTGGCCCCCGGCATCGCCCGGGTGCCCACGGCCGGCGACTTCGTCAACTCCTTCATCCTGCTGGAGTCGGACGGCTCGGTCACCCTCGTCGACTGCGGCCTGAAGGGTGCACCGCCCAAGCTCGTGGCCGCCCTGGCGGCGCTCGGGCGCCATCCCCGCGATGTGCAGCGCATCATCCTCACCCACGCGCACAACGACCACGCCGGCGGTGCCGCGCAGATGGTGCAGGCCACCTCGGCCGAGGGTGTGCAGGCCCACGGTGACGATGCGGAGTTCCTCGCCGCGGGGTCGGCCCCGCCGATCACTGCCACCTCGGCGATGGGACGGTTCATCGCGCGTGTGCAGGATTTCTCGTTCGCGCCCGTGCCGCTCGCGCACGCGCTCGCCGACGGTGAGGTCATCGACAGCCTTGGCGGCCTGCAGGTCGTGCACACTCCGGGCCACACCCCCGGCCACATCTCGCTCCTGCATCCGGACTCCGGCGTGCTCATCACCGGCGACTGCATCCTCAACCCGCTCAGCCGTATGCGCTGGGCCTACGCCGTCTACTGCACGTCGCCGGAGCAGAACCGTCAGTCGGCCCGGCGGTTCGCCGACCTGGACTTCAGTCTGGCGGCCTTCACCCACGGCCCGGAGATCCGCGACCGGGCGCGCGAGAAGGTGCGCGGGTTCCTCACCCGCAAGGGCGGCTAGCGGCCCAGACTCGCGGTGACCGCCGCGGCCGCCGAGGCGCCGCTGGCCAAGGCCCCGTCGAAGAACCCGTACCAGCGGTCGGCGTAGTCCGACGCGGCCCAGTGGATCGGTCCGACGGGCTCGCGCCACGCCTCGCCGTAGGTCGTCCACGCCCCCGGAGTCGGCATGCACTGCCAGGCGCCCAGGGTCCACTGCTCCAGCGACCACAGTCCCTCGACGACATCCAGCGGAGTGAGGGCCTGCGGGCCGAAGATCGCCGCGAACTCGCGCAGCACCTGCGCGCGCCGTTCCTCCTGCGGCTGGTCGGCGAGCCACGCGGCCTCGTCGGCGTAGACGAAGCCGGCGAGCACGCCGTGACCGTTCTCCGGGGTGGAGTTGTCGGCGATGACGCTCACGGACTCGGGGAACGGGATGAGGGCGTAGCCGTTGAGTCCCTGCTCGCGCCAGAACGGCCGCTCGTAGACCGCCTGGATCTTGATGACGTGGCCGACCGGGAAGCGCGAGGTGAGGCTCTCGCGCGCCACCGGGAGGACCGGGTAGTAGTCCAGACGCCCGGCCAGGTTCGGCGGCATCGCCACGATCACGCGGGCCGCGTGGAACTCCCCGTCGAGGTCGGTGTAGACGACGACGCCATCGTCGGACCAGTCCAAGGAGATGACGGGGTCGGCCAGGTGGACGCGGTCACCGAGCCGCTCGGCCAGTCGCGTGCACATCTGCTGGGCGCCGCCCAGGATGCGCCAGCGCTCGGAGACCTCGCTCGGCGGCGCCATGGCCACCTGGTGCATCATCGACAGCACGCTGATGTCGACGGGCGCGACGGCAAGCTCGTTGGGGCCGACGGCGGTGAACAGCGCCCGTGCCAGTGGGTCGCTCATCTGCTGGTGCATCCAGTGCTCCAGCGTCATCGAGTCCCAGTGCCGGGCCCACGGGGTGTTCCACGGAGCATCGGTGGGCACCGCGGCAGCCAGGCGAACGATCTCGTCACTGGCGGCACGGAACTGCTCGATCGATTCGGCGGGCACCGGCAGGGTGGCGAGGTCGTCGGCGCCGAAACTGGGCAGGCGGTCCAGCACACCGTCGAGCACGATCGCGAAGGCGCCGTCGCGATCCAGGGGCTTCTCGATGGCGCTCTCGAAGAGCTCCAGGCCGAGCTCCTCGACCAAGGCGAGCACGTGGTGCTGAGTCGGGCCCACCCACTGGCCGCCGACGTCGATCGAGGTGCCGTGGGCCGGGACCGTCCAGGTCTTTCCGCCCACGCGGTCACGGGCCTCCAGGACGTGGACGTCGAGCCCCTGTCCCTGCAGCAGGGTGGCGGCGCGCAGGCCGGCGAGCCCCGCTCCGATGACGACGACGTCGCAGGCCACGCGGGCCATGGGGTCCTCCCTCAGGGCGCCCTGGGCGCCGCGGTCGGCACCCCCAGCGGGGAGCGCCTCTCAAGGTGCCAGTCTGCCCCGGCAGCCCTAGCGTGTGCACCTCCACCCCGGTTTTGCGTCCCCGCTCCCGTCCTGCTCGGAGGTCGCCATGTCCCTGGTCCTGAAGGCCGGCACGTCCTGGTCAGATACCTACTCCCGCTGTGGCCAGGGTGCCCAGGAGGCATTCGACCCCGATCGCATCCGCAACCTCATCAATGGGGAGTGGGTGCGGGTGGGGCATCCCGGCGAGCACCGCAACCCGGTCGACGGCGAGCAGATCGAGGGCCCGCCCCGCATCGACCATGACGAGGCCATCGCTGCGATCGACGGCGCCGTGCGGGAGCACGCGGCCTGGTCGCGCGTGCCGCTGGAGGAGCGCAAGATTCGCGTCGCCGCGGCGGTCGCCGCCATGCGCGAGCACCGCGACCTGCTCGCCCTGCTCCTGGTGTGGGAGATCGGCAAGCCGTGGCGTCTGGCCTGCGCCGACGTCGACCGCTGCCTGGACGGCGTCGACTGGTACCTGCAGGAGGCCGACCGCCAGCTGGCAGGGCGCCGCCCGCTGCCCGGCCCGGTGAGCAACATCGCATCGTGGAACTACCCCATGAGCGTGCAGGTGCACGCCGAGCTCGTGCAGGTGCTCGCCGGCAACGCCGTGGTGGCCAAGACTCCCAGCCAGGGCGGCTTCCACTGCCTCACCCTGGCTCACGCGTTCATGGCGCGCGCCGGTCTTCCGGTCACGCTGGTGTCGGGCAAGGGCTCGGCCCTGGGCGACATCCTCATCCGTGGGGAGGGCATCGGGGCCCTGGCGTTCGTGGGTGGTCGCGCGAACGGTCGCAAGGCGGCCACGTCGCTCGCCGACACCGGCCGTCGGCACTTCCTGGAGCAGGAGGGCTTGAACTCCTGGGGTATCTGGGGCTTCACCCAGTGGGACCTGTTCGCCGGGCACCTGAAGAAGGGGTTTGAGTACGGCAAGCAGCGCTGCACCGCCTACCCCCGCTACGTCGTCCAGCGCAGCCTGTTCGCCAGCTTCCTGGAGACGTACCTGCCGGTGGTGGACTCGCTGAAGTACGGCCACCCGCTGGCCGTCGAGCATCCTGAGGATCCGTTCCCCGAACTGGACTTCGGGCCGGTCATCAGCACCGACAAGGCCACCGAACTGCGCGAGAACTTCGATGAGGGTGTGCGCTTCGGCGGCATTCCCATTGCCCACCGCACGCTGCACGATGGTCGGTTCCTGCCGCACCAGGACACCTCGGCCTATGTGGCGCCCGCCTGCATCCTGCAGCCGCCGACGTCGTGGGCACTGCACCACCGCGAGCCGTTCGGCCCACTGGACTCCGTCGTCATCGTCGACACCGAGACCGAACTCCTCGCCGGTATGAACGCGAGCAACGGCAGCCTGGTCGCGTCGATCGCCACCGATGACCCGCAGTTGGCCCACCGCGTCGCCGATGAGCTGCAGGCCTTCAAGATCGGCATCAACGCACCGCGCTCGCGCGGTGACCGCGAGGAGATCTTCGGCGGCAAGGGGGCGTCGTGGAAGGGAGCGTTCGTGGGCGGTGACCTGCTGGTGCAGGCCGTCACCGAGCCGGACGATGGATCAGCGGAGACGCTGTTCGGCAACTTCCCGTCGTACTCGCTCTTCCCGCCGACGGCCGGCCTGCCCCGCTCGGCCTGACATCGTTGCGGCACAAAGGCATCCACGGTCGGCCTACGGTGGCCGGTCGGTAAAGTCCGGTGTCCATGAGGCCCCGCACGATGCGCGCCCTGACGACGGCCGGGGCGCTGGCGTCAACGGTGCTCGCTGCGCAGGTGGCGGCCAACCTCGCGCGCATCCGCACCCCGCGCGCACCCCAGGAGCCGATCACCGAACGGGTGTCGATCCTCCTGCCGCTGCGTGACGAAGCGCATCGCGTGGGCCCGTGCCTGGCGTCGGTGCTGGCGCAGCAGGGACTTGCTGACGCGGAGATCATCATCCTGGACGACGGCTCCACCGACGGCACCGGCGAGGTCGTGCGCACGATCGTCGGCACCGACCCGCGGGTGAAGATCCTCGACGGCGACGACACCCCGCCCCCGGCCGGCTGGCTGGGCAAGCCCTGGGCCTGCCATCGTCTCGCGGCCGAGGCCACCGGCAGCGTCATCGTCTTCGTCGACGCCGACGTCGTGCTCGCCCCCGACGCGGTTGCCGCGAGCGTGGCGCTCCTTCGAGCATCGGGCAACGACCTCGTGTCGCCATATCCGCGGCAGGCGGCCGAGACGCCGCTGGAGCGAGCCATGCAGCCAATGGTCAACTGGTCGTGGATGGCCACCTTGCCGATGCTCCTGGCCGAGACCGGCAACCCGGCCTTCTGCGCGGCCATCGGGCAGTTCCTCGTCATCGACACGGCCGCCTACCGTGCGGCGGGCGGACACGAGTCGGTGCGGGCCCACGTCGTGGAGGACGTCGAGGTGCTGCGCTCGATCAAGCGGGCCGGTGGACGCGGCATTCCCGTCCACGGCAGCGACCTGGCCACCTGCCGCATGTACACCGGCGCCGCCGAGGTGTATGACGGCTACACCAAGTCGCTTTGGCGAGTCTTCGGGTCGACGCCGGGTGCCCTGGGCGGCATCGCGGCC
>CAYFLO010000138.1:0-5050 GCA_964343995.1 uncultured Bifidobacteriaceae bacterium | reverse complement strand
TGCCAGCGGGCCACCTCCTTGGCGCCCAGGCTGTTGGCGGCCACGAGCATCACCGCGGCGAACGCGAAGATCCGCGGAGTGGGGGCGAGCAGACGCAGTGGAGAGGCGGTGGTCGCGGTGGGTGCGGCCTCAGCGGTGCCAGGGGCGGATGACACGACCGAGCGGATCCCGTCCTACTTCTTCTTCGCGGTCTTGGCCGTCTTGGCCGCCGCCGGCGGAGTCGGCGCGGCGTCCAGGGCCTCACGGTGCCGGGTGCGCAGGGGTGTACCGGAGTCGTCGCGTGGGGCGCCGGGCGCGGGAGCCTGGATGCTGCTCGTTCCGCCGTTGCGGGTGTCGGCGAAGTTGAACGTGGGCGGCTGGGTCTGCGGCGGACCGGCGGCCACGGCCATGCCGGCGGGGATGTCGACCGACACGGTGACCGCCAGGATCGGCCGGTACTCGCCGCCGACCGCCGACCACAGCTCGGTGGCCAGGCGCTCGGTGAACATCACTCCGCCGACGTTGAGGATGGCGGGGCGGAACCGACTGGTGATGACCTGCAGGGCTCCGGAGGTGTACTCCAGCGGGATGTGCTCGTACTGAAGGAGGGTCACCAGGGCGGCGCCGAGCAGGTCGTGGTCGTCCTCGGGCCGCGACGTCCACGCCGACAGGGCGTAGGTGAACATGAAGGTGCGCTCGGAGGGACGCCGTGCCACGACGATGCCCTCGTCGTTCTTGACCTCCTGATAGTTCGCGCGACGGCGCTGGGTGTTCTCGCGCACGTCGTTGAGGAACATATTCAGCACAGGGCCGGAGCGCCGGGCCGCCCAGTCCTTGGTCGGCGGGTCCAGGGCCACGGTGATGGTCTCGCCCGGGTAGGTCTCGGCCACGAGGAGCCTGCGCAGGGCCGAGTCGACGTCACCGATCACGGAGTCATTCCTCAGCTCACGTTGACGGTCTTGGCGGGAGCCATGGTCACCGAGATGCTGCCGGCCCATGCGCACTGGCACTTGGACGTGCTCAGCATCGCGGGCACCCCACCGATCTTCATCTTGCGCGAGCCGGGCGACCACGGGGCCACGACGACGGGCACACATGGACCAGGCACCTGGGCGCCCAGGGCGGCGGCGCGCGCGGCGATGACGGCCGGGTTGGTGGCCGAGTTGCACATGCCGAAAGGCGGGATGTTGAGGAACGGCTTGTTGTCCAGGATCGTCGCCGCCGGCCTCTTGCCGGCCATCACGCGGCTGATCGGGAGCACGATGAGTGCGGCCGGTGCCAGGCCCTGACTGCACTTCAACAGCGACCCGGCCGTCACTGGATTCGGCATATCCATCCCTCCCGTCACACGTGTCACAGATCGAACAATCTGCTCGACGCGTGGCGATGGTAGCGACGCGAGAGAGGTCTGACACAGGCCTGCGTCAATTCCGAGGTTGCCTCAGCACGAGGTCAGTCGTCGTCCTAGCATCCGGTGCGGACGGTCCGGGGAGGACCGCAGGGAGGAAGCGTCATGCCTAGCTATCTGTCGCCCGGTGTCTACGTCGAAGAGGTCCCGGCGGCCACACGGCCCATCGAAGGTGTCGGCACGGCCGTTGCCGGTTTCGTCGGCTTTGCCACGCAGGGTCCCTACAACGAGCCGGTGTTCATCACCAACTGGCTGCAGTTCACGTCGACCTTCGGCGACATGGCCGAGGACTACGCCCTCGGCAAGGCGGTGTACGGCTTCTTCAACAACGGCGGCGGCCGCGCCTACGTCATCCGTATCCCCGCAGGTGGCGGTGCGCAGGATGCACCGTCGGCCGAGATCGGCACCAAGGCTGACAAGAAGGTCCCGGCCCTGAAGGTCACCGCCAAGCAGGACGGCGGCAACGTCAGCGTGCAGGTGCAGTCGGCTCCCTCGGCCGAGGAGGGCGGCGAGCCCACCTACACGCTGACCGTCAAGTCCGGCAGCGACGAGGAGACCTACACGGGCACGGCAGGCAAGGGCAAGAACAGCCTGGCCACCCAGGTCAACGCCAAGTCCACCCTGGTCAAGATCGACGCTCTTGACGCCCCCGCCGACCTCGTGGCCTCGGGACTCAACGAGGGCACTGTGGCGCTCGCGAGCCCGGCCAACCTCCCGGCCAAGGTCGAAGCGGCCGCGGTGATCGGTGACTCCGCCAAGCGCACCGGCTTCAGTGGCTTCGAGACGCTGGAGGAGGTCACGATGATCGCGGCCCCCGATGTGGTCGCGGCGCACGCCAAGGGCCTCATCAGCGTCGACGACGTCAAGGCCATCCAGGCGAGCATGATCAGTCACTGCGAGCTCATGGGCAATCGCATGGCGATCCTCGACCTGCCCTCCGGCCTCAACGCCCAGCAGGCGGCCGACTGGCGCACCAACGTCACGAACTTCGACTCCAAGTTCGCCGTTGACTACTGGCCGTGGATCACCGTGTTCGACCCCACGGTCGGCCGCAACGTCGCGTTCCCGCCGTCGGGCCACATGGCCGGTGTGTGGAGCCGCAACGACGACACCCGCGGTGTCTTCAAGGCCCCGGCCAACGAGATCATCCTGGGCGCGGTCGGCGTCGACTACGCGGTCACCCGCGGCGAGATGGACCTCCTCAACCCCATGGGCGTGAACTCCATCAAGTCGTTCCCCGGTCGCGGCATTCGCGTCTGGGGCGGCCGCACTCTCTCCAGTGATGCTGAGTGGCGCTACATCAACGTGCGCCGCTACTTCAACTACCTGGAGGAGTCGATCCTGCAGGGCACGCAGTGGTGCGTGTTCGAGCCCAACGACGAGCGCCTGTGGGGCCGCATCCGCCGCACCATCTCGGCCTTCCTCGTCAACGAGTGGCGTTCCGGGGCCCTCTTCGGCTCCTCGGCCGCCGAGGCGTTCTTCGTGAAGTGCGACGGCGAGAACAACACCGCCGAGACGATCGACCTGGGCATGGTGGTCACCGAGATCGGTGTGGCCCCCGTCAAGCCCGCGGAGTTCGTCATCTTCCGCCTGTCGCAGTTCTCCGGCGGCTCGTCCATCTCCGACTGATCACCTGACCGACACAGAAGAGGGAAGCAGATATGGCACTGGGTGCAGGTGAGTCGCTCACCGCGTATTCGTTCGAGTTCACCATCGACGGTCAGGTCATCCCCGACGTCGTCGCGGTCAACAACATCGAGCAGAAGGTCAACCTGATCGAGAACAAGGCCATGACCTCGACGGGCATCTACCAGCTCATGCACATGCTGGGAACCCGTCAGTCGGGCTCGCTCACGGTCACGGTGCTCAGCACCGGCGACCCGAGCGTGACCAAGTGGTTCCTCACCGGCCTGGCCGGTGACTTCAAGGGCGCGCGCAAGACGGGCACGCTCATCTACAAGGACACCTACGGCGCTCCGGTGCAGACGGTGGAGTTCACCAACCTCATGGTCACCGGCGTGAGCTACGGCGAGCTGTCCGCGGGTGAGTCGGCAGGCATCAAGATGACGATCAACATGGCGTTCACCGAGATGCGGGTCTCGTAGTCCACGCTGACCGACCTGGGCTTCCCCGATGACCACCATGCAGACGACGTTCGACTTCGTCCTCCCGCGGGGCTATGTCGATCCGCAGGGCGTCGTGCACCGCGAGGGCACGATGCGCCTGGCCACGGCGCGCGACGAGCTCATGCCGCTCATGGACCCCAAGGTCCGCGAGCACAACGCGTTCCTGTCGCTCGTCCTGCTCTCGCGGGTGGTCACCCGCCTGGGCACCGTGCCGAACGTCGACGACCAGGTAATCGGCGGCCTGTGGGCCACCGACCTGGCGTTCCTGCAGGACCTCTACCGCCGGATCAACACCGAGGGCACCACCGTCACCCAGGTCACCTGTCCGTTCTGCGAGAACCAGGTCATGGTGGACATCGGCGGAGGTGGTGCGCCGGGGGAATAGCCACGGTCGGGGCCGACCGCCTCTGGGAGGAGGTCGCGTTCCTGGCCTACTACCTGCACTGGCCGCTGGACGACCTGCTCGATCTCACGCACGCCGATCGCCAGCGCATGACCGGACTCGTGTCGAACTTCAACCGATCAGTGTCAGGAGGCTGACCTCGTGGGCGTACTCGACCGACTGCGTCGTCGGTCCGCGGCATCTGCCGCGGCCGACGCGTCGCGTGTCGAGCCTGCTGCCCTCCCTGCCCCCGCTGACGCGGAGTTGCCGAGTGCGCCCGCAGCGACGGACGTGTTGGCCGATGCGGCGGACGAGGCCCCGGAGTTCCGCGGCGACTTCATGCTCCTTCCGCCCATGCAGCCGACCTTCGGACTGCCCCCGCGACTGCAGCGCGCCCCGCGGGAGTTCCTCACCACCGCCCGTCCGCTCACCGTCACCACCGAGCCCATGGCGCATGACCTTGAGCCGTCGCGCATGGGCCTGGTCATGGCCCGGGCCCGTCGCTCGTCGCGTCCGTCGACCCGTGCCGCGACCACCGAGCTGGTGCATCGGCATCTGCCCGACGGCGAGGAGCTGCCGCTGGAGGATGAGGCTCCTGCAGTTGCCCTGCCGCGTCCGACTCCGCGCACGCTGCGGGTTTCCGCATCGCCGCCTCCTGCCCTTCCCGACCTCGCTGGCGAGCTGCCGTCGGTGGCGCAGGTGCACCGCAGCGTGCGCGCGCCGCAGACCCCCGCGCTTCCGGCGCCGCGCGCGAAAGCCAGCAGTATCAGCGACGAGGAGCGCGAGGCCGTCCTCGAGGCCGCACGCGTCGACCCGTCCGCCGACACTCCGGTGATGCGTCGTCGGGGATCGCTGGCATCTGCTGCTTCCGAGGAAGCCGACGAGCCCGCGGCCCCTGCGCGCAGCGCGACCAATGGCGCCGAGCCCGTCCCGGCTCCGTCGACGACGACAGGATTCGCCACCCCGGATTACGAGTCCGCCATCGACCTCGATGCCCTCGCGGCGCCCGCCGCCGCCGACATGCCGCCGATCACCGGTCCGGCTCGCGTGCGCGGTGCCCAGCCGCCGACGGCTCCGGCATCGCGCCCCCTGCTGGGAGCTCAGGAGGCGGCAGAGCCGTACGCCGAGGTTGCCACGCCTGCAGCACCCGAGCCC
>CAYFLO010000137.1:0-5067 GCA_964343995.1 uncultured Bifidobacteriaceae bacterium | reverse complement strand
CCGCCGAACAGGTTGGCGTGTAGAGCCGGCCCTTGATGCGCACCGGCTTGGCCTCGATCCGGGTCCATTCTCCGGTCACATTCGCCGGGGCGGGGGAGGCGGGGGCCGCCTTCCCTGACGCTAGGCGGCGGGCGCCGGTTCCCCGGGGTGCGCCACGCCACGGTCGAGCGTTCCCCGATGAGGGACACCAGCGGGCCCGGGTACCGCTGGGCGGTCTACCGTGGCGGCATGGACTTCTACGGCCACATCATCGACGGGCAGGAGGTGCCGTCCCTCGACGGCGCCACGATGGACGACATCGATCCCTACACGCGCGAGCCCTGGGCGAGCATCGCCTGCGGAGGCAAGGCGGACGCCGACCGGGCGATCGCCGCCGCGCGCAAGGCGTTCGACGAGGGTCCGTGGCCGCGCATGGGCTACGAGAAGCGCCAGGCGATCCTGCACCGGCTGGCCGACCTCATGGACGAGCACGCCCAGGAGCTCGCCATGGCCGACACCCGCGACATGGGCAAGCCGATCACGCAGGCCCTGCACGACGTGGCCCGCAGCGCGTGGAACATCCGCTTCTTCGCCGACCACGCGCGCATGTCGCCGTCGGAGATGTACCCGATGGACACCGGCCACCACGCCTACACGCGCTACGAGCCGGTCGGCGTCATTGCGGCGATCTCGCCCTGGAACTTCCCGCTCATGCTGGGCACCTGGAAGATCGCGCCGGCGCTCGCGTGGGGCAACACCGTGGTGTGGAAGCCGGCCGAGGACACCCCGGTGTCGGCCACGATCCTGGCGCGGCTGGCCCTGGAGGCCGGCATGCCCGCGGGCGTGCTCAACGTCGTGCACGGCTATGGCCCCGACTCCGCGGGTTCCGCGCTCACCGAGAGCGAGGATGTCGAGCGCATCACCTTCACCGGTGAGTCCGGCACCGGCAAGATCATCAGCGGCGTCGCCGCGCGCAACCTCACCCCGGTGAGCCTGGAGCTCGGTGGCAAGGGCGCCAACATCGTGTTCGACGATGCCGATATCGACAACGCGGTGTCGTGGTCGGTGCAGGCGATCTTCCGCAACGCCGGCCAGGTGTGCCTGGCGGGCAGTCGGCTCTACGTCCAGCGCGGCATCTACGACCGCTTCATGGACAAGTACAAGGCCGCGGCCGAGGCGCTGCGCAAGGGCGATCCCAAGGACAAGGCCACCGAGTTCCCGCTCGCGCTGGCCAGCCTGGAGCACTTCACAAAGGTCAAGTCCTACCTCGACACCATCGAGATGGACGGCGGCAAGATCCTCACCGGCGGTCTGGGCGAGGGCTGGAGCGTGCTGCCGACGATCATCGTCGACGCACCGCAGAGCGCCCGCGTGTGCCGCGAGGAGATCTTCGGCCCCGTCGTGGTTGTACAGCCCTTCGACACCGAAGAGGAGGCGATCGCGCTGGCCAACGACACCAAGTACGGGCTCAACGCGATGGTCTTCACCGAGAACCTGTCGCGCGCGCACCGCGTGGCCGCACAGCTGCGCGCCGGCACGGTGTGGGTCAACTGCTTCTTCATCCGCGACCTGCGTGCCCCGTTCGGCGGCTTCGGCCAGTCCGGTGTCGGCCGCGAGGGCGGCAACTTCAGCCGGGAGTTCTGCACCGAGCCGAAGGCCGTCGTCATGCAGATCGACCCGGCCAGATAGGCCTAGGCTCACCTCATGAGCGACTCATCTCTTCGCGAGCAGGCCGTACACAACATCCGCAGGCGCCGCAATTTCGGCGTTGAAGTGGGCGGGGCCGTCATCCTGGTCATCGTCATGGTGATCATCTGGGCGCTCACCGGTGGCGGGTATTTCTGGCCCGCATGGGTGGCGCTGGGCTGTGCCATCGCGTTGGTCGTCCAGGGGCTCAAACTGTGGGGGCCGCGCAGCAGGCCGATCTCGGATGCCGATGTGCAAAGCGAGATGAAGCGCCTGCAGAACTAGCGCGTCGTCGGTCAAAGGCGACTGCCGCAGTAGGCAATCCCGCCACGACGGGGGACCCCCCCTTCGTGAAATGGCGAACGAGGACGGCGCCCGAGGGCGTTCCTCATGCCGCCCTCGTGCCACGCCGCGGCTCCCTGCGGTTCGCTGGCAAAACCTTCAGCTCCCGGATACTGTGCTGGAAACTGAAGGGATGTGTTTGCGATGTCCGCAGACCAACTGACCACGTCCAGTACCAAGTCCTGGCCCGCACACGATTCGGCAACGTGGCGGACAATTCAGGACTACTCCACGCCGATTGACCCGGGCAGGGTCGCCACTCTTCTGGCAGCCGAGTGGGAGCGCTTCGAAGCCACCACTCCCGGCTCCGCCGAGCATCACGCTCGAGCCCGTCAGTCCCTGCCCCTGGGGGTCACCTCCTCCTTCCAGCACTGGGATCCGTATCCCCTGGGCGTCGCCTCAGCACGCGGTGCGTGGGCCATCGACTGCGACGGACGACGCGTCCTGGACATGTCGATGGGCTTCGGCGCCATGCTGGTGGGCCACCTCAACCCCGTCGTCGTCGAGCGCGTCACCGCGATGCTGCAGGAGACCGGCACGCTGTTCGTCACGCCGTCGCCGATCTCCACCGAGGCGGCTGAGCGCATGCAGCGCCGCTTCCGCATGGACCTCGTGCGCTTCTGCAACTCCGGAACCGAGGCGACGATGTACGCCGTGCGCACGGCACGCGCCTACACCGGCCGCATGGGCATCATCAAGCTCGAGGGCGGCTACCACGGCGGCTACGACCCGCTGACCGTCTCGGCCAAGCCCAAGGTCGACAAGGCCGGCCCGGCCGAGGCGCCGATCCCGGTGTTCCACGGCGACATCGAGCCCGGCATCGTCCACGTGGTTCCGTACAACAACCTCGAGCGCATGGAGCAGGTGCTCAAGGCCACGGCCCACGAGGTCGCCTGCGTGATCATGGAGCCGGTGGTCGAGAACCTCGGCATCGTCGTCCCCGACGCCGGCTACCTGCAGGGCGTGCGCGACCTGTGCGACAAGTACGGCGTGCTGCTGGTGTTCGACGAGGTCAAGACCGGCCTCACCGCGGGTTACAGCGGCGCCTCCGAGCGCCTGGGAGTGGCCCCCGACCTGCGCACCCTGGCCAAGAGCATCGGTGGCGGCCTGCCGGTTGCCGCGTTCGGTGGTCGCCTGGCGGTCATGCAGGCGGTCGTCGACGGACGCACCAACCACTTCGGCACGTACAACGGCAACCCGCTGTGCATGGCCGCCGTGATGGCCGTCGACGAGGTCTGCACCCACCAGGCGCTGGCCTTCGCCGAGGAGCGCAACGACCGCGCCATGGAGCTCATGGACAACGTCATCCGCGAGTACGAGCTGCCGGCGCAGACGGTGGGCTTCGGAGTCAAGGGAGCGGTGGCGTGGTCGCCCACGCCGATCCGCAACTACCGCGACTTCACGCGGATCGACTTCGGGATGGCCGAGCTCAGCTGGCTGTGGTGGCTCAACCGCGGGATCTTCACGCCTCCGGGCATGGACGATCAGTGGCTGGTGTCCCTGGCTCACACCGATGAGGACATGGACCTCATGGTGGGGCACTTCCAGGAGCTAGCTCAGACCCTTCGGGCCTGATCGCCCGCGGGCGTCACGTACGCTGACGGCATGTCGAACAACGTGCCTTCCTCCGTCGTCGTGACGCCCGCGGACAGCTCGTGGACGGTCACCAAGATCGTCGCCGTCATCGTCGCCATCGTCACCGTGGGCTACATGCTCCCGTGGGCCATCGCCGCCGTGCGCGATGTGCCGCACTGGTCGGTGTTCTGGGTCAACCTGCTCCTGGGCTGGACCGTCGTGGGCTGGATCGTCGCCCTGGTGATGTCGCTGCGGCGCCAGCGCGTCGTCGTCACGTCGCTCTAGCGCTCGGCATCACGGAGAGGACGTCCCATGGCTGACCCGACTCCCGCTCCAGCGTCACCGCCAACGGCATCCGCGGTGCCCGTCGTGGCCACGCCCAAGGTGATCTGGAAGGACGTCCCCGACATCCACGACTACCCGGCGGCGCAGTCGTACCTGTCACTTCTCATGCCGGCGAAGATGGCCAAGAAGGTGGCGGCGTCCTTCAAGAAGGCCCCGATCGAGCAGCATCCGGCCAAGGACGTCCTGCGCAGTGCGCACCTGACCCTGCTGCCCGCCGATGATCCTTCCGTCGTGCGCGACCTGGCCAAGGTGCAGGCGGGTCAGATGCTGTCGCCAGTGCTCATCGTGCGGGGTCACGCGCCGCGCGGTCTGCACGCGGTGATCGCCGACGGCTACCACCGGGTGTGCGCGAGTTACCACCTCAGCGAGAACGAGCTCATCCCCTGCCGGATCATCGACTACCCGAAGTAGTCATACCGCCGCTCCGGCGGTGAGTCTCTAGCAGTAGGGCGCGTCCTGCTCGCCCATCATCTTCGCCGGCTTCCAGTACGGCTTGGCCGCGAGTGGCTGCGTGGGTGACGCCCACGCGTACATCTGGAGTCCGGAATCCACCGGCGTGGAGCCGTGGGCGTTGACGTAGTACGTCTTGACGTTGATGTCGTAGGTACCGGGGGCCGAACCCGACCAGCACCAGCTGGCCTTGGCGCCCTTGCGCAGGGTCTGCGCCTTGGTGACCGTGCCGCCGTTGGGGACGCCCTTGAAGCCCATGGCGATGACCGGCTGGGCGTCGCCGCCAAGAGCCGAGGCCGGCGGGGTGTGCTGGATGGTGAAGGCCATGCCGGGGGTCTTGACCGCGGGAACGGTGAGCATGGCCATGCCGCCGGAGACCTTGGCGGTCGCGGTGAAGGGCTCGGCAGTCGACCCGGTCACGGCCTGGAAGGCGGTGATGACGCAGCCCTCGCAGTTTTTCACGGTCATATGGATGGTGACGGTGTCGGCTGCGATCGCCGGCGCGACGGAAAGCCCCGCCGCCAGCATTCCCACTGCCGCGCCCGCCATGACCATCGTCCGGATTCGCATGTCCCGCTCCTCGTCTCCCGGCCGCCCGGCCAGCAGCGTCATTTCACCAGAAAGATGAACCGATGGGGTGCCCCGGAAGGCACCCCATCAGTCATGGCGGTGGCGGTGGGATTTGAACCC
>CAYFLO010000136.1:0-5098 GCA_964343995.1 uncultured Bifidobacteriaceae bacterium | reverse complement strand
CTACGCCCGGCGGCTGTACCCCAGCAGCGACACCGTCTTCGCCGCCGGGCTGGACGCCCTCCTGGCCCAGTTGCTGGGCGACGCCTAGAACCTTTTAGTCAACACCGTTGACAAACAGGTGAGGGGGCGCGCATCCTTCGCGTCATGACTCCCACGGCTTCCGTCACTGCCCACGAGGGCTCCGCTGCGGCCACCGGCAAGGCCGGTGCGCTCGGGCGCCCCGACGCCACGCTGTCGCGCGATCAGATGGTCGCGACCATCGCCGAGCTCGGTCCGGCATTCGACGAGCGCGCGGTCATCACCGACCGTGAGGCGTCGTTCCCCTGGGGCAACTTCAACGACCTGCGCGAGCGCGGCTTCCTGGCCCTGTGCGTGCCGAAGGAGTACGGCGGTATGGGGGCGTCGTACGCCGACTACATGCGTGTGTCCGAGGAGATCGGCCGTCACTGCGGCTCAACCGGCCTGACCTTCAACATGCACAACGCCACGATGATCTGGGCCGGTGAAGTCGCAGACAAGCTCGACATGACACCGGAGGAGCGCGCCACACATGAGCGGCGTCGCGCCGAGATGTTCCGCGGCGTTGTCGAGAACGGCGAGATCCATTCCCAGCCGTTCTCCGAAGGCCTGAACCCCGGCGCCCTGGCGGGCATCGCCACCCGCGCCGTTCCCGTCGAGGGCGGTTTCCTGGTCACCGGCCGCAAGATCTTCGCGTCGCTATCAGGTGCGGCCGATCGCTACAACGTCACCTGCCAGGTCGAGGGCGAGGACTTCCTGCGTCTGCTGTCGGTGCGGGCCAATGCCGACGGTGTGGAGATCGTCGACGACTGGGATCCCCTGGGCATGCGCGGCACGGTGTCGCGCACACTTCTGCTCAAGGACGCCTTCGTGCCGGCCGATGACGAGATCATGCCGCCGGGCATGTACGACCAGGCCGCTCGCCGCTACCCGTACCTGTTCATGTCGCTGGCGCCGTCGTACCTCGGTCTCACCAAGGGGATCCTGGACTTCACCCGCAGTTACCTGCGCGGTGAGGCCAAGGGCGCGGCCAAGGGCACCGGCCGTCGCGACAACCCGATCAAGCAGTACGGCTGGGCCGAGATGCAGATCAAGTACGAGCAGGCGCGTGCCCTGCTCTACAGCGTGGTCGACAGCGCTCACCTGGATCCCACCGAGGACGACCTCGTCACCGCGTGGGCGTCGGTCTACACCGTCATGGAGCACGCCAATGAGGTCGCGGCCAAGGCCGTGCGGGTCTGCGGCGGCCAGTCGATGCTCAAGCACATGCCGTTGGAGCGCATGTACCGCGACTCCCGTCTCGGCGCGACCATGCTGCCGTGGAGTGCCGAGGTGGCACTGGAGCGCATCGGCCGTGCCGGTCTCTACGATGCGTGACCTGTGACCGACGACCTCACCTCGCGGGTCAAGTCCGCGCATCGCAACTATCCCACGGGGGTCACCGTGATCACGGTGACCCGGGATGGGCAGCCCTACGGCTTGGCCGTCAACGCCTTCAGCAGCGTCTCACTGGATCCACCGACGGTGCTCTTCTGCGTCAACGAGAGCTCCAAGACGCACATCCACCTCGTGGAGTCCTCGCACGTGGGCGTCAACGTGCTCGCCCACGATCAGCACGACGTGGCGTCGGTGTTCGCGACCTCCGGTGGTGACAAGTTCTCGCAGATCGCCTGGGAACAGGGACAGCACGGCGTGCCGCTCATCGCCGGTGCATGCTCTCAGTTCGAGGTCGAGGTCATCGACCGGCACACGGTCGGTACCCACAGCGTCTTCATCGGCAAGGTGCTGGAGGCGCATGCCTCCGAGGCTGAGCCGCTGGTCTACTTCCGCGGTGCCTTCATCGACGGGCGTGCGATTACCGAGGGGTAGCGCGAAGGTCCACCGTGACGACGGCCACGAAGGTGCCCGACTCGCGTGATCAAGTATCCAAATGTGCTTGACGGGGGTTTCCGTCCCCTCAAGACTTCCCGCAACCGGCCCGTGTGGCCGCCACCCACCCCTGGAGGGGGACATGTCGCAACGCGATCACCTGCCGTACTCCGACCGGTCGCTGCAGGCCGGTGACCCGGAGACCAAGCAGACATCCCTGAAGAAGGGCACCCTGGGCCTCTGGGGCATCGTCTTCTTCGTCGTCGCCGCCGCCGCACCACTGGCGGGCATGACCGGTGCCTTCCCGGTGGCCGTGGGCCTGGGTGACGGTGCCGGTGCCGCCGGCATGTTCGTCTTCGTCGGCGTCATCCTGCTGATCTTCAGCGTCGGCTACGCGACCATGTCGCACTACGTCACCAACACGGGCGCCTTCTTCGCCTACGTCGGCCGCGGTCTGGGCATCTCATGGGGTGTCGGCAGCTCCTTCGCCTCCGTGCTGGCGTACATCACCGTCCAGTGGGGCGTCATCGGCTTCATCTCCTTCCAGATCAAGCTGAAGATGGACGAGTACGGCCTTGTCGTCCCGTGGTGGGTGTGGGCACTGATCATCATCGCGGTCGTCTTTGTGCTGTCGGCTCTCTCGGTCGACATCGGCGCCAAAGTGCTCGGCGTCCTGCTCACCATCGAGGTCATCGCCCTGTTCCTCGTCGGCATCATCGTGCTGATCAAGGGTGGCCCCGAGGGCGCCGACTTCGGCGCGTCCTTCGCTCCGTCCTCGATCTTCTCCGGCGGCCTGACCGGCGGCGCCGGCATCGCCTTCGCCTTCGCCTTCGCGTCGTTCATCGGCTTCGAGGCCACGGCGATCTACGGCGAGGAGTCCAAGGACCCCAAGCGCACCGTTCCCAAGGCCACGTACATCTCGGTCATCCTCATCACCGTGCTGTTCGCCGTCGTCGGCTTCGGGCTGGTCACCGGCCTGGGTGCCAGCGACATCCAGAACAAGGTCTTCGAGATCACCGCGGTCGACGGGGTGCCGCTGGCCAATCCCGGCGCGATGCTCTTCGGCGTGACCGAGACCTTCGTGGGTCACTGGCTCGCTGAGGTGTTCACCTGGATCGTGCTGACGTCGCTGTTCGCCGCGACCCTGGCCTTCCAGAACAGCGCCGCGCGCTACCTGTTCTCCATGGGGCGTGCGGGCGTGCTGCCGAAGACCTTCGATCGCACGAACAAGCTCCAGGCTCCGTGGGTGGGCACCATCGTGGTGACCGTCCTGGCGGTCGCCGTGACCGTCCTGTTCGCGATCTTGAACCTCGACCCGATCCTGAACATGTTCTACTGGTTCGGCAACGTCGCGGTCATCGCCATCGTGCTCACCGAGATCCTCGTGAGCATCGCGGTGATCGTGTACTTCCGCCGCACCAAGGAGGACACCCGGATCTGGCACACGGTCATCGCACCGGTGCTGGCCATCCTCGGCCTGGCCCTGGGCGAGTACCTGCTCGTGAGCCGGTTCAACCTGCTCGCCGGTGTGGCTGTCGACCCGGCCATGTGCCCGGGTGAGGCGGGATCGGGCTGCGGGCCGTGGGAGATGAGCGCCACGGGCTGGGTTCTCGTGCTGGCGACGCCGGTGCTCGTGATCCTCGGCATCATCATCGGCAAGGTCCGTTCGAAGTCGGAGAACTACGACGCGGTTCACAACTTCGTGTCGTAGTCAGGTGATGTGCGAGGGGCCCGGTCCATCGGACCGGGCCCCTCGTCATGTGCGGATCACCTGCACGTGTGCGGGGCAGCGCTACATCCGCAGGTACGAGGCCCCGTTGAGGTCCAGGATCGATCCGGACGCCCACTGCGCCTGCGGAGAGGCGAGGTAGACGACCGCCTCGGCAACCTCGTCGGCGGTGGCGACGCGATTGAACGGGCTCTCGGCCTTGCGCGCCGCACCCTCGGGCCCGTCCAGATAGCCCGCGGCCATCTCGGTCTCGACGAAACCGGGGGCCACGGTAGCGACGGCGATGCCGAGCGCGCCGAGCTCCTTGGCCATCGACTGCCCGAACGCCGCGAGCCCGGCCTTGGAGGCGCCATACGCCGGAGCCTTCGGCTCACCGCGGAAGGCACCACGCGAGCCGACGTTCACGATGCGAGCAGTGCCGTCGGTGGGCATGTGGCGCACCGCGCAGTAGGTCGCGTTCGCGGCACCCACGAGGTTCGTGCCGAGAGTGTCGGCCCACGCCCGCTGCCACTCCTCGTAGCTCGCCTCGGTGATGTGGTGGGAGAAGAACACCCCGGCGTTGTTGACGAGCACGTCCAGACCGCCGAGCGCGGCCGCGGCCTCATCGACCATGGCCTTCACGGCGGCCGAGTCGCGCAGGTCGCCAGCGACCGCGAGGTGCCCGTCACCGGGCAGGTCGGCAACGAGCGCGAGGGCGGCGTCGCGCCGAACGGCGTAGTTCACCGCCACGTGATCGCCGAGCGCGGCGAACTTTCGTGCGATGGCGGCGCCGATTCCGCGGGAGCCACCGGTGATGAGGATGCGTCTGCCCATGACGGCAGCATGCCCTAGGGCGGGCCGACGCGCTGTACGTCAGCGGGTGGCGGTCACCAACACCGGGAACGCCGCGATCCCATTGACGAAGTTCGAGCGCGTGCGCACGATCGGGCCGGTCTGCTCAAAGCGGATGCCGCGCGCGATCATCTCCTCCAGCAGGATCCGGATCTCCATCCGCGCCAGCGGAGCACCCAGGCAGTGGTGCGGTCCCTTGGCCCCGAACGACACCTGCGGCGGCTTGATCTCGCGGGTGATGTCGAAGCGCAGCGGATCGGCGAACTCCGTGTCATCGAAGTTCGCCGAGCAGTACCACATGACGACCTTGTCTCCTTCAGCGATCGGCACACCGGCGAGCTCGGTGGCGCGAGTGGCGGTGCGACGCATGTGCAACACCGGCGTGGCGTAGCGGATGATCTCCTCCACCGCCCGGTCGACCAACGATGGATCGGCGTACAGGGCGTCGAGCTGGTCGGGATTGTCGACGAACGCCTTGATGCCGTTGCTGATGGCCGTGCGCGTGGTCTCGTTTCCGGCGAACACCAACACGTGGAACATGTTCTTGAAGTCGTAGTCCGAGAGAGCTTCCCCCTCGAATCGCGATTCGACGAGCGTCGTGACGAGGTCGTCCTTGGGTTCACGCGTGCGCTCCTCGCGCATGGTGCGTCC
>CAYFLO010000135.1:0-5143 GCA_964343995.1 uncultured Bifidobacteriaceae bacterium | reverse complement strand
CCGCCCCGGGGTTGATCGCGCCCACGGCCATCGCCAGCGGCACCGCGGTGAGTGGGAGCACGGGTAGCAGGCTGGCATCGACCAGGACTGACACCACCACCTGCAGCGCCCACACCGGCGCCCACACGAGCGTGACGGTGGCAATGCGATGCCCGCGATCGGCCAGGGGAGTGAGGATGCATCGCGCGGTCCACCACGCCCACACGGCGACGGCGATCGATGCCGCCGCAGCAACGAGCAGCGGAGGCAGCACCAGACCGAGCACGGGAAGGGCCAGGCACCCCAGGCCGGCGGCCACGACGAGCGCGGGATGGCGGGGGTAGACGAGCACCTCGCGCAGCTTCAGTCGCGGCAGCGGAGTGATCTCGGTGAGCGGACGCCTGCTCAGGAGTACGCGCCGGGCCACGTCCAGACGCCCGAAGTGCTCGGCGTCGCCGCCGACATCGGGATGGGCCAGTCGGGCCCAGGTGCGCCAGGCCCGTCGCACGGTGCGGGCATCGGCATCGGGGGTGACCCCCAGCAGCCGTGCCGCCTCGTCGACGTCCATGCCCCTCCTTCACTCCCGTCGCCACCTGCACGCTGTGCGGACCGATCATCCCGGCAGCCCCCGCGCCAGTGGTGCCCACGCCTAGTGTGGGGTGCCATGGCCCTCGACGTCGCCGCGCTGCGCGCCCAGTTCCCGTCCCTCGCCTCCGGTATCGCCCACTTCGACGGCCCCGGGGGCACCCAGACTCCGGCCGTCGTGGGCGAGGCCGTGGCCCGCACCCTCACCGGGCCGCTGTCCAACCGCGGCACGCTGGTGGCATCCGAGCAGAACGCCGACGATGCGGTGGCGGCCTTCCGCCAGGCGATGGCCGACTTCCTCAACGCCGATCCGCGCGGCGTCGTCTACGGCCGAAGTGCCACGCAGCTCGCCTACGACTTCTCCCGGCACCTGGCCAAGCAGTGGCAGCCCGGGGGAAACATCGTGGTGTCGCGCCTGGACCACGACTCCAACGTGCGCCCATGGGTGCAGGCCGCGCAGGCCAACGGGCAGGAGGTGCGATGGATCGCCATCGATCCCGCCACCGGCGAACTCGACATGGCCAGTGCGCAGACTGCCATCGATGACCGCACGCGTGTGGTGGCGTTCACGGGTGCGAGCAACATCCTGGGCACCATCCCCGACATTTCGGCAGTCGCTGCACTCGCGCACGCGCACGGCGCCCTGGCCTACCTCGACGCCGTGCACTATGCCGCCCACGAGCTCGTCGACCTGCCTGCCCTCGGCGTGGACTTCGTCGTGTGCTCTCCGTACAAGTTCCTCGGCCCGCACTGCGCGGTGCTGGCGGCAAGCCCGGCACTGCTGGAGACCATCACACCGGACAAGCTGCTGCCGTCGACCAATGTCGTTCCTGAGCGGTTTGAGTTCGGCACGCTGCCGTACGAGCTCATGGCGGGAGTGACCGCTGCGGTCGACTTCCTGGCCGCAATCGATCCGGGAACGGCCACCACACGGCGCGATCGGCTGGCAGTCAGCTATGCGTCAGTGCACGAGCATGAGACCCGCCTGCGCGAGCGGATCGAGGCGGGACTGGCGTCGTTGGGCTCGGCGGTCGTCCTGCACTCCAATGCCAAGCGGCGCACTCCCACACTGTTCATCACGATGCCGGGGCGCCGCACCGCCGATGCCAGCCGGTTCCTGGCCGCGCTCAACGTGCTTGCGCCGTCGAGCAACTTCTACGGATACGAGCCGTTCATGGCGCTGGGCGTTGACGACGACGGTGGCCTTCGCATGGGCGTGGCCCCCTACACCGACGACTCAGACGTTGACCGGCTGCTCGAGGGTCTGACCGACTACTTGGCCCGCGGCTGAGACGGCAAAGACTCTCTGCCATGTCCGAGTCGAAGGCACCGGCCCAGAGTGACTCGCACGAGCTGCGTGTCGTGGTGCCCGACGACGTGTGGCAGGCGTTGCAGGACCGATCGCGCATGAGCGGCCGGGGCATCGACGAGATCGTGAGGGCGTCCCTGCGGGAGACCCTCGACATCGACAACGACATGGTCTACCAGGTGTCGACCTCGAGTGCGATCGTCGAAGGTCTCTACGAGGGATGCGTCACCGTGGCCGACCTGCGCATGCACGGCGATGTGGGTCTGGGCACGTTCGAAGGCCTTGACGGTGAACTCGTCATGCTGGACGGTCAGTGCTACCAGGCGCGCGGCGATGGATCGGTCACCGTGGCACCAGACTCGGCGATGATCCCTTACGCGACGGTCGTCCATTTCGGTGTCGACGAGGTCGCGGTCCTTCCGCACGTGGAGTCACTTCAGGACTTCACGGCACAGATGGATGTTCTGCGCACGTCGCAGAACCGCATCATCTGCTTTGTCGCCACCGGCCGATTCAGTCACCTCCGGGTGCGCACGGCCTGCCGCACCCAGGAGGGTGTGGGGCTTGTCGAGGCCACCGCTTCGCAGGTGCTCTTCGACTTCACCGATATCACCGGCACGCTGGTGGGCTTCTGGTGCCCGGAGTTCATCACGACCATCTCGATCGCCGGCTACCACCTTCATTTCGTGAGCGACGACTGCCTGCACGGCGGCCATGTGCTGGATCTGGCGTGTGACGAACTGCGGGTGGCCATCGACGACCTCAACGAGGTCCACGTGGCCATGCCGAATTCCGCGCAGTTCCTCGCCGCCGACCTGTCCGGCGACCACCGCGAGGACCTCGACATTGCCGAGCGCGGGCAGCACGGGCAGCAGGGCCGCGTCAGCCCAGCAGCTGGGCCAGACGCGTCCTGACGGCGTCGACCTGATCGTGGGCGACGGTCACGGCCACCACCTTGGATCGCGACGTGTGTCCACTTACGAGTGACACCGCATCGGGTCGCACGCCCAGAGCAGACGCCACCGCACGAAGGACGGCTGCGGTCGCAGCGCCGTCGACGGCACGCTCGTGCACGGCGACGATGAGCTCGCCCGAGCCGTAGGCGCCGCCCACCTGTGGCCGTGAGGCGCCGGGCTTGACGCGCACGGTGATGCGGAGCGCGACTGTCGTGGTCATGGTGTAGATCGCGCCTTCCCCGTTGATTTTGGGCGGAGTGGGAAAGTCAGGTGTATCCCCCGGTCGGGACAGTAGCCTGACGTGTGTGAGTGAGGGCCCCGACGACACCGGCACGCCGTCACCCGCCGCGGCGAGTGACGCGGCTCCCGCCAAGGCCGCCGGTGCACCTGCCGGAGCAAGCGCCAAGAAGAAGTCGTCGTCCACCTTCTGGACGCGCCTGCGCACGGAGTCCGCGCTGCCGCGGTCCGCACCCCGGTGGTTCGTGGCCCTGCGTGCCCTTTCCAAGACCGGTCTCTACGGCCTGGTGGTGGCATGGGTGGCCTTCATTCCCATGCATCGCGGGCTCGGGGTGGTCCTGTGGACCATCGTCGCGGTGCTGTGGCTCACCATCGCCGTCGCCACGGTCATGGGGTGGATGCATCGGCGCCGAACCTCGGAGTCCCAGTTCGCCCGGTGGTCCGACCTCGCCATGCTCCTGGCGCCGCTTCCCATCCTCTTCGGGCTTCCACTCATCACGGTGGCCCTTCTGGTGGTGGGCTATGGCCTGCAGCTTCGGCGCATCTCCGGCGGGCAGGTGTTCATCTTCGCGCTGTTCGCCTCGGTCCTGGCCGTGGTTCTGGCAACGATCGCCCTTATCGGTGCGGAGTCGCAGGTCCCGGGGTCGGCGCTGTCGTCGCCCACCTCGGCCGTGGGCTACACGCTCTCCTCGCTCTTCCGGTTGACGAATGCCAAGAGCGTGGTGCCCGTCACCCAGGAGGGCCGCACGATCGGCTCGATCCTGCAGGTGGTCAGCGCCATCTTCCTGGGGGCGCTCTACGGAGGCCTGCTCACGATGGTCGTCAAGGACTCCTCGAAGTCCTCGACCGCAGCCGTGTCGAGCACTGATGCGCGGCTGGCCTACGTGATCAAGCAGCAAAAGGAGATCCTGGCGCGCTTGGACGCCTTGTCGGCGGCCGTGCCGCCGGCTGCACCGCCGGTGACTCCTGCGCCGCCGGCCCCGGGCGATGCTGAGAAAGCGCCGGATTCCGCGACGTCCTGAGCGGCGAAGTTCTGTTTCCTGTCCATGATCGGCCCCGTCTCGCTAGCGTCGCACCATGGGACCCGATGAGGTTGAGCTGGTGAACGCTGATGACGATCCGAACTTCAGCGAGGCGGCACGCGAGGCTCGGCATGAGTCCACCCTCGACTGGCAGAGTGCCGAGAGCGCCAAGGTCGACGAGCAGTTCGGCGATTCCGGTGAGTACGAAGCGCAGATCGAGCAGTGGTCCGAGGCCGAGCTCGAGGCGGCGGCCCGTATCGAGGGCGATCCCAGCTCAGGCGGCGACTACTAGCTGGACGCTGCAGGCGGGAGTCAGCGCACGCGGGCGCGCTTGCTCCACGCGGTGAACGAACCGGCGGAGCCTGCATGGGGCCGCACCAGCCAGGGCCACGGATGAACCTCGACGGGCGCGATCGCAGCGCTGCGGCGGCGCCACCCGGGCACCGGGGTGTAGGTCGTCGCCACACGCCGACCGTGCAGCGCTGACACCGGATCGCTTATCAGCACCTCGACCTCGCGGCGCGTGCCCAGGTCGGCGAGGCACTCGGCCAGGAACACCAGGCGGGTGCTCGCCAGGTGCAGTTGTGACAGCAGCGGTGCGTCGAAGACGAAGACCGCGGGGAGGCCCGGGTGCGCCGCGAGCGCGGCATCGCTGTCGCCCAGGGACTCGGCGGTGATCCACACGGCGTCGGGCGTGCCGGTGTGCTCGACTGTGTCGGGCCCGGCTGTGCGCGCGGGATCGTCGTCGGCGCGCACGCCTTCCACCGGCGCAACGGTCGGCAGCTCGCGCTCGTCCGGATACGCCTCTATCGGGCACGACGCGCGCAGCGTGCACCCCTGGCACAACTCCGGCGCCCGGCGCTGCACCTGGGCGCGAGCGAAACCGTAGGGCCGCCCCGTGCCGGCGCCGCTCGTCCACTGCCAGCCCAAACGGTTGGCCGCGCGTGATCCGTCCAGCAGTTGGCGGAAGAAGTGGTCCTCTCCGTCGCGCCAGCCCAGGCCGCTGCGCACGGTCCAGTGCGAGGCGAACCACATGCGCGTCTGGTTGACGACCC
>CAYFLO010000134.1:0-5147 GCA_964343995.1 uncultured Bifidobacteriaceae bacterium | reverse complement strand
CATCGGTGCGGTCCTTTCGGGGCTCGTGGCGCAGGGGACGCAGTTGCTGGGGTCCCAGCGGAAGTGTGGCAGGCGGGTTCGGAGTTTGAGGTGTGGTGTTCCGCAGGGAGGTCCGCTCCGCGGGAGGCGTCAGGTCGCGTGCCTCATCAGGAGGCGGGTCCGCCGCGGTAGCCCAGGCGTCGGGAGATGGCCAGTCCGGCATCGACACACGGGCGGGCGAAGCGGCGAAGCGAGTCGCCCTCGAGTCGCTGGAGTGGGCCGGCGACAGAGATCGATGCCACGACGTCACCCAGGCCGTTGCGGATGGGCGCGGCGACCGAGGCCACGCCGAGCTCGGACTCGTTGATGTTCTCCGCCCAGCCGCGCTGGCGCACGCCATCGAGGTGGGCACGCAGCGCGTCGAGGTCGGTGATGGTGTAGGCCGTGCGCGCATGGAGCGCCCAGCCGTCGAGGGTGCGCTCCAGTCGATCGGGCGGCAGCCAGGCGAGCAGCACCTTGCCGGTGGCCGTGCAGTGAGCGCTGTTGCGATGGCCGACGCGGCCGAACAGCCGCAGGGTCTGCGGGCTCTCGCGGCGGTCGACGTAGACAACTTCGCGGCCGTCGAGCACCGAGACCTGGATCGTCTCGCGCGTGGCATTGCGCAGCTGGTCGACGACGGACGAGCAGGCCTCATGCAGATCGGAGTGAAGTGACACCGAGGCGCCCAACTCGTACATCGCCAGACCGAGGCGGTAGGCGCCCGTGACCGGGTCCTGCTCCAGCAGACGCTCCTCAGCAAGGGTGTTGAGCAGGCGATGGGCGGTGCTCTTGCCGATTCCCAGGCGGCGGGAGAGCTCAGTCACGCCGATCTCGCGACTGTCTCGGGAGAACTCCTTCAGCAGTCGGGCGGCATTGCGCACGCTGGACAGGGTGGAGTGCTTACGTCCTCCGGTCGCGGTCTCCTGGCTCATGTCCGACCTCCGCGCGCCTGCTCCAGCAGCAGGCGCAAGGCGGTGTCGGCGCTGTCATCGGCCAGGGGATCAAGGTCGAAGACGGCCGGATCAGTGGCGATTCTCTGGGCCAGGGCGACCTCGGCCACGGGCAGCCCGGCGACATGCGCCCGACGCATCTCGCGGACCCAGGGGGCCTGGCCCGGCAGCCGGTGCTCGAGCTCGTCGAAGTGGCGAAGGGCGGCCGCGTGACTGTGGGCCAGGCCGGTGCCTGCGTGCTGGGCGTGGTGGGCGGTGAGGCCGGATCCGGGGGAGACCGAGAGGTGGTAGACCGTCGTGCGCACCCCGATGACCTCCTTGACGGCCTCTGGGGCCGGGCCGTCGGCTTCGTCGATGAGGCCCAGGGGTGGCAGGACGACCGGGTCCAGGAAGCGAAGCGTCCAGCTGAGGTCGTCAATCGCGCCGGAGACTTCGATCTCGGGGCCGCGGGGGGCAGGCAGGCGTTCAGTGGTGCCGAGCAGGTGCAGGTGTCGGGTGGCCACGGCGAGCACGGTGAGCGACCCCGCCGCCACCAGCGGTTGGCGCATGCGGTCCGCCGGGGGGAGCGCCAGGCTGGCGTCGAGGTAGGCCCGATGGACGGCATCCACGTACGTGGCCATCGCCGCGCGCATGGCCACGGGGCTGGGCGCAGAGGGCGCTGAGGGCACTGACTCGTTCACGCGCGGACCGTAGCACCGTCCCGCATGTCGGGATATGGGAACGCTGCGGTCCTTCCCTGCGGAACGGCGCGCGCCTACGTTCCGACTCACACCCGGGCTGCTGTGGGCCCCTGCTGCGATGAAGGACGACGACATGGGCATCCTGCGCCTGGCGCACGTGGATATCACCGTCACCGACCTGGACCTCGCGTCCGCGTACTACACCGAGGTCATCGGCCTGCTGGAGTCCGAGCGAGACGAGTCCAGCGTGTACCTGAAGTGCTGGGACGAGCCCAACCACCACTCGCTGCGTCTGTCCTATGGACCGCGCGTGGGCATGGACCAGATGTCGTTCAAGGTGGAGCGCGAGGATGACCTCGACGACTTCGAGAACCGCATCCAGGCCTACGGCTACCCGGTCGAGCGCGTGTCCAAGGGCATGCGCATCGGCCAGGGGGAGTCGATCCGCTTCGAGACTCCGTCGGGCCAGACGATGGAGCTCGTCCACGACATCGAGATGACCGGCCGTGCGACCGCTCCGATCAATCCTGCGCCGTTCGTCGAAGGTCTGAAGGGCATCGCTCCGCCGCGTCTGGATCACATCCTGGTGACGGCCGAGGAGGTCGGCGACAGCGCGAAGTTCTACCAGGATGTCTTCGGGTTCCGCATGACCGAGCAACTGCTCGACGGCGCCGGGCATCAGACCGCGGTGTGGCTGGAGTGCTCGCACCGCCCGCACGACCTGGCCATCGTCAACGGCCGCAACGGCGGTCTGCACCACTTCGCGTGGTGGCTCGACGACTGGGATCACGTACGTCGCAGCGCCGACATCCTGGCCTACAACGGCATTCAGCTCGACATCGGTCCGACGCGCCACGGCATCACCCGCGGCAACACGATCTACTTCTTCGATCCGCTGGGCACGCGCAATGAGGTCTTCACCGGTGGCTACCGGCCGGATCCGGACTTCCCGACCATCACCTGGACCGAGGACAACGTCGGTCGCGCCGTCTTCTACTACGAGGGCGAAGTCAACCAGCGCTTCATGACCGTCCACACCTGATCGATTGCCGGCCCGTGCGACACGGGTGCCACCGCACTGACCCACGCATCACCAACCGCAAGGAGCGTCATGGGAATCCTCCGGCTCTCGCACGTTGAGATCCGCGTCCCCGACCTGGAGCTGGCCACGGCCTACTACACCGAGGTCGTCGGGATGTACGAGACCGCGCGCGAGCCTGACCGCGTATTCCTGAAGTGCTGGGACGAGCATCAGCACCACTCGGTGATCCTCACCTTTGCGCCCACCTACGGCCTGAACCACATGGGCTGGAAGGTCGCCGAGCGCTCCGACCTTGATCTGTACGCCGCCAAGCTCGTCGCTGCGGGCGTCGAGGTTGTGCGTTTCGAGGCGGGCGAGATCGGCCCCGGCCACGGTGAGGCGATCCGGTTCACGATGCCCAGCGGGCACGTGATGGAGCTCGTCCACGGCATGGAGCAGGTGGGCAACCTCCTGCCCAACACCAACCCGCCGCCCAAGCCGATCAACCTGGTGGGCTTCGCGCCGCCGCGCATCGACCACGTGTTCCTCACCTGCGAGGACGTGCGGGGCAACACCGACTTCCTCGTCGACGTGCTCGGCTTCCACCTCACCGAGCAGATCGTGGGCGACGACGGTTTCCAGGTCGCCACCTGGCTGGAGGTCTCGCACCACAGCCATGACATCGCCCTGGTCACCGGCCAGGACCGCGGTCTGCACCACTTCGCGTTCTGGGTCGACGACTGGAATGCCATCCGCGATGCAGCTGACGTGTTGGCGTATCACGGCGTGCGCATCGAGACCAATCCCACGCGGCACGGTGCCACGCGCGGGCACTGCCTGTACTTCTTCGACCCGGCGGGCAACCGCAACGAGGCCTTCACCGGCGGGTACTGGGTCGATCCCGACGAGCCCGCGGTCACCTGGACCGAGGCTGAGATGGGGCGCGCGATGTTCTATTACGACGGTGTCGTCAACCAGCGGTTCCTGACCGTTCACAGCTAGGGGAGTGTCGTGACGACTTCAGAGATGAATCCCGGCGTGGCCCTGCCGCGCACCGAGCGCTCGGATGCGCCCGCGTACCTGCAGCGCTACCTGGATCGTGAGTCGCGTGGCGGCAAGCCGCACGAGGTCGAGGGAACAGACGACGACACCACGCCGCTGTACCTGCGCCGGTTCCGCGACCGTCGCAGCGGGGCAACCGCGCTCGAGGCGCCGGTGCCCGCGTGGGAGGGGCACGACCTCGGCGTCACGCAGGCGCGTGCGATGCAGACCAAGTCCAAGGAGATCGTCCCCGAGGGCAAGTCGGCCGCAGGGCCGGCGACCGTTACCCAGGTCCACATCATTCGCCACGGCGAGACCCAGGGGTACTCCACCGAGAGCGGCCTGACGCCCCTGGGTAGCTGGCAGTCGCACCGCCGCGGCTTCGACATCAGCAAGGGCATCCGCGAGGGCGAGCGTGTGCGCATCGTGTGCGCCGACACCAACCGCGCGCGGCAGACGGCCGAGGGCATCCGCAAGGGCCTGCTCGACGGCCTGACGATGTGGGGACGCACGGCGGAGATCTCCGAGATCGACGGCATGGAGGAGTTCCGCAACTTCCAGGTGTGGACCCCCGAGGGCCTGCGCGACGTCACGGGCGCCTTCCGGCTCTACCAGAAGGAGATGGAGAAGTACGAGCGCGTCGCTGCCGGCGACCGTCCGCTGTGGCTGGTGGAGATCGACCGATTCTGGCGCACCCAGGCCGGTGGCGGCGATCCGATCACCTACTGGACCCAGATCCCCATGCTGTGCTTCGAGCCGCCGTCGGCCACGGTCCGGCGCTTCTGGGCCGGCATCCTGCGGGTGCAGGCCGAGACCCCGGGTGACCGCATCATCGTGGCCACGCATTCCGGTCCCATCCGCGTGTTCGCGATGGCCGCCCACGGGTACGACCCCGGTGAGCCCTACAACACCGAGGAGGTCATCGTGAAACTGCTCGAAGGCCACGCAGGAGCATTCCTGGCCTACCGCAATCGCGTCTCCGAGGTGCAGGTGCCGCCGCTGGAGAACCTGCCCGACTGGTGGGAGGGCCTGTCCGGCCGCGCCCTGCCCACGTCGCTGCGCGAGAAGGAGGCGGGCCGATGAGCACCGCGGTGATGTGGTTCGAGAGCTACTGGCCGGCCATGAAGAACGAGGTGGGCGGCAAGGCCGCCAGCCTGGGCGAGATGACGGGGGCCGGACTCCCAGTTCCCCCGGGGTTCGCCCTCACCACCGAGGGGTACCGCCGCTCACGCGACGCCTCGGACCTCGACGCCACGCTGGCCCGCCTGCTCCACGGCCTGGATGTGTCCGACACGTCCATGGTCACCGACCGCTGCGGGCAGATCCGGCAGCACATCACTGCGATGCCCATGGACGCTGAGGTCGAGGCGTCGCTGCGCCGCGCCTACGACGACCTCTCGGCGCGCAGTGGGGTCACCGATGTTCCGGTGGCGGTGC
>CAYFLO010000133.1:0-5168 GCA_964343995.1 uncultured Bifidobacteriaceae bacterium | reverse complement strand
GGTGTGGTTCACCGGCGGTCCGGACAGCGCCCGCTTCGTGGCGGCGCGCGCCGCCGAGCACCTCAAGCCGCTCGTGCTCGAGCTGGGCGGCAAGAGCGCGAACATCTTCTTCGACGATGTGCGCGTCGACGATGTCGTCAACGGCGTCATCGCCGGCATCTTCGCCGCCGCCGGGCAGACCTGCGTCGCCGGTTCGCGGCTGCTCGTGCACGAGCGGGTCGCCGACGAGCTGGTCGCGAAAGTTGCCGCGCGCGCCCGCACCGTCAAGCTGGGTTCGCCGGTCGATGAGGCCACCGAGATGGGGCCGATGTCGCAGGAGAAGATCCTGGCCGGTGTGCGCAGTCGCGTGCAGGAGGCCGTGGGTGAGGGAGCCACGCTCCTGGCTGGCGGCGATGACGCCGACCGTCCCGATCACGGCTGGTTCTATGCCCCGACCGTGCTCGACGGTGTCACCAACGACATGCAGGTGGCCCGCAACGAGCTCTTCGGCCCGGTACTCTCGGTCATTCGCTTCAGCAGCGAGGACGAGGCCGTCGCGATTGCGAACGACTCCCCGTTCGCCCTGGCCGCGGGCGTCTGGACGCGCGATCTGGGCCGTGCCCACCGCGTCGCCGGGCAGCTCGACACCGGCACGGTGTGGATCAACATGTACCGCGCCCTGCAGTTCGCGACCCCGTTCGGCGGCAACAAGCTGTCCGGCTACGGCCGCGAGAACGGCATGGATGGCTTCGCGGAGTTCACCCAGCCCAAGGGCGTGTGGGTGGAGTCCAGTGACGAGCCGGTGGGCGATCCGTTCGTCCTGCGCGCGTAGGTCGCGACGTCGTGGGAGCCGTGCACGAGGCCATTGACGACCGGCTGGCGGCGTGGATCGTCGAGCAGCCGATGTTCTTCGTCGCCACCGCCCCGCGCGATGGCGCCGGGCACGTCAACTGCTCGCCCAAGGGGCTGCCGGGCACCTTCGCCGTCCTTGGTCCGCACGAGGTGGCCTACCTGGATCTCACCGGCAGCGGCGCTGAGACCCTGGCGCACCTGCGCGATGACGGACGCATCGTCATCATGCTGTGCGCCTTCCAGGGAAGTCCGCGCATCGTTCGCCTGCACGGTCGCGGTCGGGCGCTGCTTCCGGGAGATCCTGGATTCGACTCACTCCAGGCTCGCTTCGCGTCCTATGTCGGCACCCGCGCCATCATCTGCGTCGACGTCGACCGAGTGAGCGACTCGTGCGGGTTCGGGGTGCCGCAGATGGGCGATCCAGTCGACCGTGATGTGCTCGTGCGCGATCACGAGCGTCGCGGGGCGCAGGGCCTTGCCGACTACCGCCACCGCATGAACGCCGTCAGCATCGACGGACTTCCGGCTCTGCCGACGCCGACGTCGGACTCCTGACACAGTGGGGTCATGACGACGACAGCCGCACCCGAGGGCTGGTTCGCCCAGACCCAGGTCGATGACGCCGAGGATGCCCGGCGCCGCACCCGCTTCCCCGTCGGGGCGTCGATCTCCTTCGACGACATGTCGCTGGCCGGGCACGAGCACCGTCTCGACGAATTGCGTGCGGCCGAGCCGGTGTCGTGGGTACCGGCCCTCGGCGGGTGGCTGATCACCGATCGCGAACTCGCGCGCACCCTGCTGCTGCCGAAGTCCGGGGGATCGGTGCAGGCGCACGAGAACCTGGTGCGGGCATCGACGGGCACGCACATGCTCACCGTCGACGATCCCGAGCACACGCGCGTGCGCGAGCCTTTCGAGGTGCCGTTCCGTGCCCGCGAGGCCGAACAGCGGTTTGCGGCCTTCATCACCGAGCAGACCGCGGCGCTCCTCGACGCGATGACGGCCGCGGGCACGCAGGCCGAGCTCATCTCGGCCTTCGCCGCACCCTTTGCCGTGACGGTGGCAGCCGAGGTGATCGGCTTGCCTCTGGGTGAGCACGGGCGCATCGACGGGATCTACACCGCCTTCGCCGAGGGGATGGTCTACGACGGCGATCCCCAGCGTCAGATCAACGCCGACGCTGCCCGTGAGCAGCTCGACACGATTCTCCTAGCCGCACTGGAGCGTCGTCGACGGGATCCCGACGGCAGCCTCACCAGCGAGGTGATGGTGAGGGCCGACGGGCTCAGCGATGCAGAGATCGTCGCGCAGCTGCGCGTGGTGATGTTCGGCGCGATCGAGACCATCCAGGCGTCCGTCTCCAACACGGTGATGTACCTGCTGCTGGATCCCCCGCTCGTGCACGAGGTGCGCGGTGACGACGCTCTGCTCGCCGGAGCCGTCGACGAGAGCATCCGGCTCATGCCCCCGGTGGCCTTCATCGAGCGCTGGATGCGTGACGACCTCGAGCTCGGCGGTGTGGTCCTGCCCCGAGGGGAATTCGTCGGCATCTCCGTGCTCGCCACCAATCGCGACCCGGCGGTGTTCATCGATCCGCAGCGATTCGACCCGCGCCGCGACAATGCGCGCAAGGGCCTGAGCTTCTCCGGTGGCGAGCATCACTGCCTGGGCGTGCACCTGGCCCGGCTGCAGACCCAGGCGGCACTGCGCGGGATCCTCGATCGGTTGCCGGGCCTGCGGCTCGTCGCGCTTGATCCGCCGTCGGGGTTCGCGTTCCGTCGCCCCGGTCGCCTCGTCGTCGCCTGGGACGCCGACGCCTGAACCGCAGGCAGGAGCAGACGGTGCCGCGCGTCAGCGCGAGCGCTCGGCGACGATCACGCCGGTGAGGATGATGAACGCGCCGACGATCTGCCACGGTGCGAGCACCTCGCCCAGGGCCACCCACGCGACCGCGGTGGCGATGAGCGGCTCGGACAGCCCAAGGATGCTCACCTGCGAGGCGCGGATGTTGCGCAGCGCCTCGACCTCAAGCCAGAACGGGACAACGGTGCCGAGCACCACCATCCATGCGGCCAGCACCCACAGGGAGACCCCGGGACGGTCGTCGCCCAGGGGATGACCCTGCCCGCTGAACTGCGCCCACGGGAACGTCCACCAGGGAGCCGCGATCGCCCAGAACAGTGCGGCGGCGCCGAAGCCCCACATCGTCAGCGAGACGGCATCGCGCGGCGGGACGGCACGCACGGCCCGCTCGCCGAGGAGAAAGTAGACCGACAGCGCCGCGGCGGCGCCGAATCCCGCGGCCACGCCCAGCGGACTGAACGACAGCCCCGTCCAGACCTCGCCGATGAGCGCCAGGCCCACCATCGCCAGGGCCAGGCCGAGCCAGACTGTGCGCTTGACCTGCTCGTGCATCGCGAAGCGGCACCACAGGGCGACCATGATCGGCGCGGTGTACTCGATGAGCAGGGAGACGCCGATGGGAAGCAGGCGGATCGAGACGAAGTACAGGTACTGCGTCATCGCCACGCCCAGCACGCCGTAGGCGAGCAGAAGTCCGATCTCACCGCGTCGGATGCGCAGGGTGGACGGACGGGTCACGGCGACGACGATGAGCAGGACGAGGAAGGCGGCACTCACCCGCAACTGCGCCGCGCGGGTCGACTCGATCCCGGCCATGAGGATCGATTTCGACACCGTGCCGTTGATGGCGAACAGCGTCGTGGCACCCAGGCACAGCAGGTAGCCGACCGTGCGTCGAGGATGCCGCCCCAGCTCGATACCGGGGATCGGCTCAGCGAGGTCGCTCACGACACCGACCGGTAGACCGCCACGGTCTGCTCGGCGATGGCATCCCAGCTGAAGTGGGCGATGGCCCGTTCGCGCCCGGCTCGGCCCATGCGCGCGGCCCGATCCGCATCACTCGCGACCTCGGAGACCGCCGCGGCGAAGGCCCGCTCGAAGGCGTCGGCATCGTCGGGGGTGTAGGGGACGAGCTGGCCGGTGACGCCGTCGAGGACCACCTCGGGGATACCTCCGACCGCGCTTGCCACCACCGCGGTCTCGCAGGCCATCGCCTCCAGATTGACGATGCCGAGCGGCTCGTAGATGGACGGGCAGGTGAACACCCGAGCGTGGGTGAACAGCGCGATGAGCTGCGCACGGGTGGCCTGTCGGTCGATCCACACCACCGAGTCATCGCCGCGCAGGGCGCGCAGGGCGGCGACCTCCTCCGCGGTCTCCACGCCGATCTCGGGAGTGTCCGGCGACGAGGCGGCGAGCACGAGCACGAGGTCGTCGGGGAAGTGTCGGGCCGCACGCAGCAGGTGGGCGATGCCCTTCTGACGGGTGATGCGTCCGACGAAGAGGGCGTAGGGACGCGCAGCATCAACTCCCAGCGCCGCGAGCTCGGCGGTCGAGGGCTCGGGCCGGTAGACCGCGCAGTCGATGCCGTTGTGGACGACGTGAACGCGGGCCGGATCGACCTCGGGGTACACCGACAGCACATCGGTGCGCATCCCCGCACTCACCGCGATGATCGCGTCGGCACCGAGGTAGGCGGTGCGCTCGGCCCAGCTCGACAGCCGATAGCCGCCTCCGAGCTGTTCGGCCTTCCAGGGGCGCAGCGGCTCAAGGGAGTGCGCGGTGACGACGTGCGGGATGCCGTAGAGCAGCGCCGACAGGTGGCCGGCAAGGTTGGCGTACCAGGTGTGGGAGTGCGCCAGGGTCGCCGAGCCCAGGGCGGCAGCCATCTCCAGGTCGACACCGAAGGTCTGGAGGGCCGGATTGGCGCCGGCGAGGGAGGACGGGACCGCGTGCGCGTCGGCATCGGGCCGGGGACTGCCGAAGCAGTGGACCTCAACGGGAACGAGCCGGCGGAGCCCGGCCACGAGGTGCTCCACGTGCACGCCGGCGCCGCCGTAGATGTCCGGAGGCCACTCCCGGGTGAGCATCCCCACGCGCATGTGCGGCAGCCTAGGCCCTGACCGGGATGTGACAGCGGGGCTACTGTTCCCTCGTGACCTCGGCGCCGCGCGTGCTCGCCATGGTCCTCGCGGGTGGCGAGGGCAAACGCCTCATGCCCCTCACCGCTGACCGTGCCAAACCCGCCGTGCCCTTCGGTGGCTCCTACCGCCTGGTCGACTTCGTCCTGTCCAATCTCATCAATGCCGACCTGCGGCGCGTATGCGTCCTCACCCAGTACAAGTCGCACAGCCTTGACCGCCACATCTCACAGACGTGGCGCATGCCCACCCTGCTGGGGGACTACGTCACTCCGGTCCCGGCGCAGCAGCGCCTCGGACCGCGCTGGTACACCGGCAGCGCCGATGCCATCT
>CAYFLO010000132.1:0-5187 GCA_964343995.1 uncultured Bifidobacteriaceae bacterium | reverse complement strand
CGCCGAGCACCGCGACCGTGGCGAGCAGCGTGCGGCCGAGGTCGGTGCGGATGACGGCGAACGGCACGGCACTCGCCAGCCACAGCGCGAACGGCACGAGCAGCGGCAAGGGGTCGGCGAGGCTGGCGCGCTCGAGCTCGCGCAGCCGGCCGCGGCGCGACGCCTGCGTGCGCGTCGCCCACAGCGCGTGGCTCTCCGGGCGCACGTAGCCGGATGCTGCGTCGAGCACCCGGTCCGACAGGGCCAGGCGCTCGCCGCTCTCGAGCCCGGCCAGCTGGCTCTCGAGGTCCTCGCGGATGCGGTCGGTCACCACGGCGCGCGTGGCATCGAGCGCGCCCAGCGCGCGCAGGCGGGCGGCCTCGGCGTCGACCTCGAAGCGCAGCAGCCGCTCGCGCTCGCTGGCGTACCAGTCCTCGATGGCGAGCAGGTAGACGATCAGCACGAAGGCGATGACCGTGGCGGGCATGATCGCGATCGCGATGCGGGCCAGCTCCGACGCGGGCAGCGACGGGGCGGCCTGCGCGTGCTGCACCGCGTAGGTGGCAGCGATCCGCCCGATCGCGAGCACTACGGCGAAGGCGACGACCCAGCCGACCGCGACGGGTGCGATCCGCCGGTGGCGGAACACGGTGAGATGGCCGGAGAGCATCAGCGCCGAGACCACCAGCCACTGCGCGATCACGATCTCGAGCAGCTCGGTCGTGGTGACGCCCGGCAGCGCCCGCAGCGACAGCAGCGGTGCGACGAGCACGAGGACCGAGCCGATCGCCCAGCCGCGCAGCGAGATGGCCCAGCGCCCGCCGAGCAGCGCCCGGGTGCTAGGACGAGGCCGCGTCGCGGGCACTGCCGCTGCCGGTCAGCTCATAGTACGCGCGCACGATCAGCGCCCGCGTGTTCTGGTTCGAGTCGCCGCCGTGGCCGAGGCTGCGCGCGATGCGGTTGATCGACTGCTCGACGGCGCGCTCCGTGACGACGCGCTGGCGCGCGATCTCGGCGTTGCTGAGGCCCTGCGCCACGAGCCGCATCGTCTCGATCTGCGTGTCGGTGAGCCCGACCGCCGGTAGGTCGGGCAGGCGATCGGCGGTGCCGTACGCGGCGCGGCGGATCGCGGCGCGCAGCACCTCGAAGTCGCGGACGTCCTGCTTACGGACGTACTCGGTGCGATCGGGCACCTGCGCGAGCTTCGCACCAACGAGGCGCGGGTCGGCGTACGAGGTGAGCAGGACGATGCCGACGTGCGGATGCGCGCGCCGCACGACGTTGGCGACGACGATGCCGTTCGGGCCCGGACCCGACGCCAGGTCGAGATCGGTGACGAGCACGTCGAACGGCGTCTCGGCGGCCGCGGCGACCGTGCTCTTCGCGTCGCCGTACGCGCCGACGACGCTGATCGTGTCGTCCGGCAGCGAGGACGCGAGCGCCAGCCGGAGCAGGTCCTCATCCTCCAGGAGCAGCACGCGCAGCATCGTGCGGCCAGTCTAGGTCACGGGTGGATACGGGCAGTACGACACGAGCTTCGACTGCGGTACGGACACCACGACAGCGCCGTGAGGGCAGATTCGGCGTGGCATAGCGTGACCGCATGTTTCCCCGCCGGTTGTCGAATGTCCGTCTCTCGATCGTGATGCTCCTCACCATGGCGGGTCTGCTGGCAGGCGCGGCAGCGCAGGCGTCCGCGGCGACGATGTACTGGAACACGATGCCGAATGTCGGCACGCAGCAGATCGACGATGCGACGGGTGTGCTTTCGGGCACGGCCAGCGCGGTTGCGAACAGCACTGGCTGCCGTGGCGAGTACAGCTGGTCGGCCAACAGCACGCGTTTCTACGCGGCAAGTGGCGACACCATCTGCCAGGGCAATCTCGATGGCACCGTCCCGACGTCGACGACGCTGGTCACGACTGGCTGTTCAGGGTCGGCGGCGGGTATCGGCGGCATCTTCGCGACGGACGTGTACGTCTACTACGCGTGCCGGTGGAGCACGCGGATCGGACGGATCAACGTCGACGGCAGCGACTCCAGACCGCAGTTCGCGACGACCGGCGGTGACACGATGCAGTACCCGCTTGCTATGACGAGCGACGCCAACTGGCTGTACGTGGCGGTGACGGGCGACGGGACGATCCGTCGCTTTCCCATCGACGGCGGTCTGATCGATCGGAGCTTCAGCATCCCGGGTCTCGGAAACCTCCGTGGCATCGCAGTCGACAGCCGATACATCTACTGGACGGACGGAAGTGACTACTACGTCGGGCGCGCCAATCTCGATGGCACAGGCGCGCAGGCGAACTGGCTTAACGTCGGGTCCTCGTACGGGACCACGTGGGGCCTCGCGGTGACCGGCAGCTCGGTCTACTGGATCACCAGGAGGAACGGGGGCAGCGTCGGGCGTGCGAATCTCGACGGTACCGGCGGGACGCCCCTGGTGACGGGAATCGATACGAGAGACGAGCGGCACCAGGTCGCCGTCGTGGGCGGCACGGCGAAGGCCTCGCTCGGTGCCGCGGTCCCCAACATCGCGGTGCCGACGACGTCCGGGACGGTCGCCATCGGCGCGCAGCTTACGGTCGACGTCGGTTCGTGGCAGTCGCCGCTGGACGAGACGCACATCCAATGGCAGACCTCGGCGGACGACGGGGCGACGTGGAGCGCGGTGACGACGAGCGATGCGCAGACGAGCCAGCACACCGTCACCACCGCGGACATGAACAAGCGGCTGCGCGTGCAGGTGCGCGCGGGCAATGCGGGCGGGCTGCTCACGGCTGCGTACTCCGTCGCGACGATCGCCGTGCCGCCCCCGCCGGCGCCGGTGAACACCACTGCCCCGACGCTCTCCGGGACGGCCAAGGGTGCGCAGGTCGTGTCGATGTCGACCGGATCGTGGACCTCCTCCGCGGGCGATCCCACGTTCACCTACCAGTGGCAGACCTCGCCCACGGGAGGCGATCCGTGGACGGCCGCCACCGGAACCGGCAATGCCACCACGAGCTATCTCGTCCAGACGTCTGACTCGGGGAACTTCTTGAGAGGCTGCGTGACGGCATTCAACGGCAATACGGCGACAAGTTGCACCACCGCGACCAGTGTCGCAGCCGAGCCCTATCCGACGCGTATCTACACGGCCGATGGCTGGTCGATCCTCGGCGACGACTCGGGACGCAGCACCTACTGGTCGTCGCTGACGTACCGCGGGTTCTCATCCAATGGAACCACGAACTTCCTCGACGGGAGGTACGCGGGTCCGATCTCGCCCAGCCGGCCATCTACCGTGCCCGGGGGCTCTGAGTCCCCGGCCATTCTCGTCGACGACCAGTACCTCTACACATCCCACCTGTCGGACGGCACGATCAGCCGGATGGCGATCGATGGTTCGAATCTGCTGCCGTCGTTCGTCACGGGTCGCGTCGGGTCTACGGACAGTCGCCATCTGACACGAGATCGCAGCTTCCTGTACTTCAACACCAGCTCCGGCATTGGCCGGGCGTCGATCACCGGAGGAGCTGCTGAGAATGGCTTCGTGGCTGGCCAGGGAGGTCAGGGCATCGCGGTTGACAGCGATCACATCTACTGGACGGAAGACGAAAGTAGGTGCATCGGCCGAGCCGATATCACCGGTACGGGCATCGAGAACTGCTGGGTCGATACCGGTCTCCCCGGCGACTACCCCGGCCTGACCGGCCTCGGTGTCGATCGCGCCACGTTGTACGCCTACATCCGTCCTGCCAGTGGCTCGCGCGGGCTGTTGCGGGTGAATATCGATGGCACTGGTCTCATGCGCATGACGCCCGCGGTGGTCAGCAACGACGTCTATCCGATCTCGGTCATCCAGGCGTCCGGCGCCGCGGGGCCCCTGCCGGTGAATACGGGTGGTGCCAATGCCCCCGCGATCACGGGTACGCCGCTGGCCGCGGAGACGCTGACGGTCTCGAACGGCACGTGGACGAACACGCCGGAGAGCTACACGTACCGCTGGCTGGTGTCGGACGATGGGTCGACAGGCTGGTCGGTGGCGTCGGGCGTGTCGGGCACGACGACGAGCTACACGATCCCCGGCGACTACGCGGGCAAGTACCTCAAGGCACGCGTGATCGCGCACAACGGCTCGACGTGGTCGGACGCTGCGTACACGCGTACGGTTTGGGTGCCGGCCTTGCCGATCAACACGATGGCGCCCGTGATGACGGGCACGGTGCGGGTCGGCGAGACCCTGTCGGCGTCGACGGGTACGTGGACCTACCCGCCGGCCGATGCGACGGGCTACGCGTACGCGTGGGAGTCGTCCGCCGACGGCTCGACGTGGGAGGCCGCGCTCGGCGAGGGCGCTGATTCGGCGGAGTACGATGTGGACCTCTCCGACGACGGCAAGTACCTGCGGGTACGCGTGACGGCGACGAACGACGGAGGGGCGACAGCGGCGTACTCGACGTCGCTGGGCCCGGTCGACATCCTCGCTCCGACCTCGTCGGCCGTGCCGGAGATCAGCGGCACGGCCGAGATCGGCTCGACGCTGACGGCGTCGAGCGGCACGTGGGACTTCGCCACGGACTATGCCTACGCATGGCAATCGTCGGCAGACGGCTCGACGTGGGAGGCCGCGTCGGGCAGTGGCGCCTCGACGAGCGCCTACACGGTCGTGGCGGCCGACGCGGGCCGGTATCTGCGGGTGCGCGTGACGGGCTCGAATCGGGTCGGTGAGCTCGCCGTGGCGAGCGAGGCATCGACGCGCGTGCCGTCGCCTGCCTCACCGGTCCCGACGCCGACGACGGAGACGCCGGCACCGGTCTTCTCGCCTGCGCCGGGCATCTCCGTCGGCGAGACGCGCGGCGAGGCCGTCCTCGCCGCCGCCGTACCGGCCGCCGGAGCGGACCTGCTGCGCGGGGCGAAGATCTGGGTGCGGCCGACGTCGAAGACCGAGTTCGTCGCCGAATCGCTGCCGGACGGCCTCAAGCTCGTCGATGGCAAGCTCGTCGCGACGAAGCCCGGCGCCTACACGGTGACGATCAAGGTCAAGCGCGCCAACGGCACGACCGTGATGCGCAAGATCAAGATCAAGGTCGGCTAGACCGACCGGAATACCACCTCTGCGCGTCTAGCCGCTTGCCCGCGCGTCGGCTTCCAGGATCGCCTTCGTGGCGGCCTGGCGCTGGGTGAACGACTTCTCGAGCTGCGCCTTCGCGATCGGCTCGA
>CAYFLO010000131.1:3069-5276 GCA_964343995.1 uncultured Bifidobacteriaceae bacterium | reverse complement strand
GCCCTTCGCGGGGGGTGGATCGATGTGCTCGTCACCGACGTCGACACCGCCACCGCGCTGATGAAGAACCCCTAGTTCGAGCAGAACTAGCGGCCCGAGCGCGACCCTCCGGTCACCAGCGTCCGCGCCTCCGGCGCCTCCAGTCGCACGGCCTGGGCTCGCTCCTCGTCCTCGACACGATGGGAGGCGAGCTCCTGCTCGACGCGGCGGCGGTACTGCTGCACCTCGCGCTCCACGTCATCGGCGGTCCAGCCCAGTTCAGGTGCGATGAGTTCGGCGACCGCCTGCGCGGAGTCACGCCCGCGATGGGAGGTGTCGACGGAGATGCGGGTGCGGCGGGTGAGCACATCCTCCAGATGCCGCGCCCCTTCGTGCGTCACGGCATACAGCGCCTCGGCCATGACGTGCATCGGTGCGCCCGGCACCTGCGCAGCAAGCTCGGGACGATCCGCCACCGGCTCCAGCACGTCCTCCACGAGATCCCCGTAGCGACGCAGCATGGCCTGGACCATGGCGGTCGACACACCGGTGCGGGCGGCGATGGAGCTCACGCGATTGCGTGCCGCGGCCAGTCCGACGGCCCCCAGGAGCGGAACCTCGGCCGTCGCCGACGGCGGCAGGCTCCTGCCGAGGGCGGTGCCGACCGCATCGACGGCGTCCTGCGCCATCACCCGGTACGTCGTGTACTTGCCGCCGGCGATCGAGACGAGTCCGGGTGCCGCATGTGCCACCTGGTGCTCACGCGAGAGCTTGGTGGTGGACGCGTCGGCATCCTTGGGAGGCAGGAGCAGCGGACGCAGTCCGGCGTAGACGCCGACGATGTCCTCGTCGGTGAGCGGATTGCGCAGCACGGAGTTCACCTGGCGCAGGATGTAGTCGATGTCGGCGCGCGTGGCCGTGGGGTGGGCCAGGGCGAGATTCCACGGCGTATCGGTCGTGCCGACGATCCAGTGCTCGCCCCACGGGATGACGAAGAGCACCGACTTCTCGGTGCGCAGGATCAGCCCGGTGTCGCTGCTGATGCGGCTGCGCGGAACGAGCAGGTGCACGCCCTTGGACGCCTTGACGCGGAAGGGACTCTCGACGCCAGCCATCTCGTGCAGCACATCGCTCCACACGCCCAGCGCGCCGACGACCACGCGGGCACGGACGTCGCGCTCAAGGCCGGTGTCGACGTCGCGCACGCGGGCGCCGACGATGCGGTCGCCGTCGCGCAGCAGGTCGATGACCTCCGTCGACGTGCGGATGACTGCACCGTAGGACGCCGCCGTGCGTGCCACGAACATCGTGTGTCGGGCATCGTCGGTGGCGGCATCGAAGTACTGCAGGGCGCCGGTGAGAGCACTGGGCTTCAGTGAGCGGCAGCGCTGCAGGGCCGCCGCTCGGGTGAGGTGGCGGTGGCGCGGCAGGGGCGACTTGCCCGCGAGCGCGTCGTAGAGCAGCAGCCCCGCACCCACGTACGGGCGCTCCCAGAACCTGCGTCGCAGGGGGTACAGGAACGGCACCGGCGCCACGAGGTGGGGAGCGATGCGCGAGACCATGAGGTCGCGCTCATGCAGGGCCTCACGCACGAGCCCGAAGTCGAGCATCTCCAGGTAGCGAAGACCGCCGTGGAAGAGCTTGCTGGAGCGCGACGATGTGCCGCTGGCGAGGTCGCGTGCCTCGACCAGGGCGACGGACAGGCCGCGGGTCGCCGCATCGAGGGCGATACCGCATCCGGTCACTCCGCCACCGACGACGAGAACGTCGAACTCGGTGTCACCAAGGGCGTCCCACGCCGCGCACTGCTGCGCGGCATTGAGGCGCCCGTCTCGCGAGTGTGCTGCCATTACCGCTCCCCTGATTCCTGCGCTGTCACGGCACGGTGCCAGCGGGTCGTGCTGGCCGACCACGCGTCCGCGGCCCAGTCGCCGAAGGGACGACCGGTGAGCGCGATGCCGGCGAGATCAGCATCGGGATCGACCCACACGAACGAGCCGGAACGACCGAAGTGGCCGAAGGTGCGCGGCGACGACGAGCTCGGCATCCAGTGCGGGGACTTGCGGCCGCGGATTTCCACGCCCAGGCCCCAGCCGTTGGGGTCCTGCCGGCCGTAACCGGGAAGCACCCCGGCGAGGTCGGGGTAGGTCAGCGTCGACGCGTGCACCACGTCGAGCACCCGCGGGTTCACCAGTTCTCGGGCGAGAAGCGCGAGGTCGGCGAGGGGG
>CAYFLO010000131.1:0-3059 GCA_964343995.1 uncultured Bifidobacteriaceae bacterium | reverse complement strand
GAGGGGGCCGACTGCTCCGTGCGCCGGCGGACCGACGAGGCGGGTGCGGGTCATGCCCAGGGGCTGCAGCACCCGCGCATCCACGAGCGCTGCGGCCGAGGCCGCGCCCGCGCGCTCGACCGCCACCTGGGTGACCGTGTCGATGCCGACGTTGCTGTAGATGCGACGACGCCCCGGGGCCGACACCACGCGCGGCTCGTTGAACGCAAGACCCGAGGCGTGGGCGAGCAGGTGCCGCACGGTGGAGCCCTGCGGTCCGGCGGGCTCGTCAAGGTCGAGGACACCCTGCGCCACCACGTCGAGCACGGCGAGGGCAGAGACAACCTTGGTCACCGATGCCCACGGAAGTTCGGTGTCGAGGTCGCCCGTCGACGCCAGGATGCCGTCGGACGTCACGAGGGCACAGCCACCGGCGGGCACGTTCCACGATGCGAAGTCCGCCGCGAGGATGTCCTCGAGGTGGTATGCGATCGGCGTCGTCACGGTCACCGTGGGTCCCAGGTACCCAGCAGTGCGCGGCTGAATCCATGCTGCGGGTCAGAGACCGGCAGGTGCCGCGCGATGGCACCGCCCACGGCCTCGAGCACGTCAGCGTGGGTGACCCCCGGCAGGTGCTGCTCCAGCGATCCGATCGACGACTGATCCAGCTCGTAGCCCAGGTGCTCGTACGCCTGTGCCATCACCCGATGCGCCGGCTCGATGTCAGTGACCGCGATGACGGCGGTGAACAAGACGCCCGTGGATGTGAGGCGCTGACCGGTGCCGACGATCTTGGTGCGCCCGGCGATGTTGACGCTCCAGTCACCGGGGCAGTACTCCCCGGGCACCTGGCCCACGCGGGCATCGGCACCAAGGTCGCGAAGGCCCTCGGCGAGCACGTCGGCCATCGCGCGGAACCGTGCGGTGGTGCCCACGCGCGGATCCTGCGAGCGCACGAACAGGTCGAGCACGAGCCAGCCCTGGTCGTAGGCGACGAACTTGCCTCCGACGGGGCGGATGAACGGGCGGAATCCGCACGCGGCCACCTCGGCACGAGCACGGTCAAAGTCCGGCCGTCGGGTGTCCAGACGGCTGAAAGCCGCGCTGGGCACCGGCCAATGCCATTCGACCCGACCGAAATCGCCGGCGGCCGTGACGCTGCGCAGGCGGTCGACCGCGCGCGGCGTGCGATCCTCGATCGCCGACGCTGCGTAGTCCAGGACCGCCGTGCTCATGACGCCGAGCGTCCCTCGAGTCGATCGCGAAGCGCCGCCAGGAACCGTGCGCCGGCCGCGCCGTCGAGGGCGCGGTGGTCGCAGGTGAGGGTCATGCGGCACACGGGACGGAAACCCACTGTGTCGTCGATGAACCGCGCCTGCGGCTTCGTGGCACCGACGGCCAGAATCGCCACCTGCGGCACGTTGAGGATCGCGTCGAAAGCGTCGACCCCGAGCATGCCCAGGTTCGACACCGTGAAGGTGCCCCCGGTGACGTCGGAGATGCCCAGCCCGCCACCGTGGGCGCGGGTGACGAGGTCCTCGCGGGCGGCGGCGATTCCGCGGACGTCGAGATCACCGGCGTGGTGAATGACCGGGACCATGAGGCCAGCATCCGTGGCGACCGCCAACCCGATGTTCACGTCATCGAACTGCGTGACGGTCTCGTCGTCGTAGTGCGCGTTGACCGCAGGGACCGTCTGGAGCGCGCCCACACACGCGGCGAGGATGAGGTCGCTGACCGTCACGCCGTTGCCCTTGGCGGCAAGGGCGGCGGTCATGTCGACATCGATGCCCAGGTGGAAGACCGGGGCCTCCCACGCCTTCACCATCCGTCGCGCTGCGGTGCGCTGCAGGCCCGCGAGCTTGCGCGTGGTGGTGCCGGGGGTCGCCTCGTCGATCGTGGGAGTGCTCATGGGATCAGTCCGTCTCGATGATGGCGACGACCGTGCGCACCTCGACCGTCTCGCCCACGGGGACGCGGATCTCGGTGAGCGTGCCGGTGGCCGGCGCCTCGAGGGTCTCCTCGACCTTCTCCGCCTCCACCTCGGCCAGCGGCTCGTCCTCGGTGACGCGGTCGCCCACGGCCTTCAGCCACGTGGTGATCGTGCCCTCGCTCATGCCCATGCCCCACTGGGGAAGGAGCACCTCGACTGCTGCCATTGATCTCTCCTGTTCGTGTGTGATGAGTGCGGTGACCGCTAGCGGCTCTCGGCGAACGGACGGGCGCCTACGGCCCGGCGCACGGCGGTCGCGATGTCAGCGGATGACGGGTACAGCTGCTTCTCCAGCGCGGGGCTGAAGGGGATCTGCGTGTCCGGGGTGGTGACGCGGGTGATCGGCGCGCGCAGCGACGAGAACCCCTCCTCGGCGACGATCGCCGAGATCTCCGCCGCCGCACCGCAGGTGCGGTGCGCTGGGTCGGCCACCACGAGACGTCCGGTGCGGGCCACCGACGACAAGATCAGGTCGGCGTCCAGCGGCACCAGCGTGCGCGGGTCAATCACCTCAACACTGATGCCCTCCTGCGCGAGCAGGTCGGCCGCCGCGGCGGCCTCGGGCACGGCGCTGGAGATGGCCACGACGGTGACGTCCGTGCCCTCGCGCACGGTGCGGCCCTGGCCGAAGGGGATCCAGTACTCCTCCTCGGACACCTCCTCCTTCAGGCCCCACAGCGGGCAGGCCTCGAAGGTGAGGACCGGATCGTCCATGTCGACGGCGGTGCGCAGCAGGCCCTTGGCGTCGGCGGGGCTGGCCGGGACCATGATCTTCAGGCCGGGCACGTTCATGAACATCGGGTACGGCCGGTCGGAGTGGTGCGCACCGGTGTTGAGGCCGAAGAACATCGCCGAGCGGAAGACCACCGGCATCGACGCCTGGCCGCCGAACATGTAGCGGTTCTTGGCGACCTGGTTCACGAACTGGTCCATCGCCATGTACAGGAACGAGGAGTACGACAGGTCGACGATCGGACGCAGGCCGGTCATGGCCGCACCGGCCGCCGCACCCACGATGACCTCCTCGGAGATCGGGGTGTTCCGGATCCGGTTGTGGCCGAACATCTCGAGGAAGTCGCCCTTGTCC
>CAYFLO010000130.1:0-5279 GCA_964343995.1 uncultured Bifidobacteriaceae bacterium | reverse complement strand
CTACTGGACCCCGAGGATGCGCAGGTGTTGCGGTCGTCGTGGCTGCTGGCGTCGTCGCTGCGCAACGCGATCATGCTCGTGCGCGGTGTGGCCGGAGACCTCATGCCCACCGATGTGCGCGAGTTGCGAGCGGTGGCGTTCGTGCTGGGCTATCCGCTGGAGGAGTCCGGCCGACTGGTCGAGGACTACCGACGCACCACGCGTCGTGCCCGCGGGGTGTTCGAGCGGGTGTTCTACGGGGCGAGCAGCACCGGCTGAGAGGTCTGCGCGGCGGCGGGTGACGCGGGCGCGGACGGTTCGGTGGATGCCGGTGCGGACGGCGCGGCCGGCGCTACCGATGGCGCAACCGACGGCGTCACCGACGGTGAGGTGGGCGCGGTGGCGGCCCCCTTCGTCGCGGCGTCGATCGCGAACGCGGGCACGGCGCTCTCGGGCACGGCCAGGAAGTGGAACGAGTCGCGCTTGTACGGCTTGAGGAACCGGTCGCACCCCTCCTGGATCGCCGGGTCGAGCTTGCGGCACACGGGGGCGCCCGACGCGTCGTGCTTGAAGTAGAAGCCGGCGGTCCACCAGTTGTTCATGTCGAGCACCATCGCGCGCTGCACACCGGCGCGCACGAGGGTGTCGGCCAGGCCCTGGGCGCTGAGGTAGGGCGACCCCACGTAGACGATGCTGCCGTCGGCACGCTGACCCATCGCCGCACGCCAGGCCAGGCTCTCCTTGTCGGTGGTGGCTCCCCACACGACGTTGTCCGCCGGGCTGGACACCTTGGACTGGCCGTGGTCGACGATGAGATTGAGGTTCTGGCGCACGACGTCGACGTCGGGGGTCATCTGCAGGTCGCGTCCCCACTTGCCCACGCGGATGGAGCCGTCCTTGTAGATCACCGTCGACGCCTTGCCGTTCACCAGCGGCCGCACCATGGTGCCCTGGTAGTAGTAGCCGCCCTGGGTGTCGTCAAGCCGGAAGGCGCCGTTGACGTTGGCCAGCAGCGTGGCCCAGTCGTCCTTGGGCAGCGCGCCGTTGTAGGGGTTGGGGCCGCCGGGCTCCTGGTAGCCGGGCACGAACATCGCCTTGGCCAGCAGGGTGTCGATCCACATGACCGAGGCGTAGTACGACGTGTGCACGTCGTCGGCACGCACGCGCGTGACGTAGACCGCGGGGATCCCGTCGACCCGCGTGCCCACGGGCTGCCACACGCCCTCCTTGGGCTGCGCGGGGGAGACGGGTGACACCAGGGTGTCCGGGGGAGTGAGGTGCGCACGCTCAGTGCCGGGCGACGGTGCACCGGAGGGCGTCGTCGCGGACGCAGTCGGTGCGGTGGGCATACCGGAGTCGCTCGCGGACGGTGCCGGAGTCGCGGAGGCCGCCCCCGAGGACGACGCGTCTGGCGAGGCGGCGGGGGACGATGAGGTGGCGGGACCGTCGAGTTGAACATCGCCACCGGCATCGTCGGTGCTGAGGTCGGCCGACACCGTGGGCACGCCGCCGACCTGCGGCTTGTCGACGTAGGTGTAGTAGACGTCCTCGAGCTTGGCGGTCAGCCAGGTCATGTTGTTGTTGCGCATCCACGTGGCCACGACCACGATCGCCGGCGCGCCGTTGGCGTCGGCGAACTCCGCGCGAAGGGTGAGGGCGGCCCAGCCGCCGACGAGGATCACCACGGCGATGAGGACGCCGATGACGGTGCGGCGCACGGGGTGACGCTGGCGCCGATGGCGTCCTGAGGACGGGGAAGAGTCCGGCGGTGTCACTGCCCCATTCGAACCCGCCGACCCCCGAATCGCCAAATCGCCACGCGGCGCACGTCAGATCGAGCGGATGTCCGCACATGCATCAGGGGCGGCCCCGAAGGACCGCCCCTGATGCAATCCGGCGGGCGAGGCGAATCGCCGCCGGGGTCTTCTCTCGCTGACTAGATGTTGTAGTACAGCTCGAACTCGTGCGGGTGCGGACGCAGCCGGACCGGATCAACCTCGTTGAGACGCTTGTAGTCGATCCAGGTCTCGATGAGGTCGGCCGGGAACACGTTGCCGGCCTGCAGGTACTCGTTGTCCTTCTCCAGAGCCTCGAGCACGGCCGGAAGGGAGCCCGGCACCTGCGGGATCGTGGCCATCTCGTCCGGCGGGAGCTCGTAGAGATCCTTGTCGACCGGGGCGTGCGGCTCGATCTTGTTCTTGATGCCGTCGAGGCCGGCCATGAGCTGCGCGGCCATCGACAGGTACGGGTTGCCCGAGGGATCCGGCACGCGGAACTCGATGCGCTTGGCCTTGGGCGAGGTGCCCGTCACCGGGATGCGGATGCAGGCCGAGCGGTTGCGCGCGGAGTAGACCAGGTTGACCGGAGCCTCGTAGCCCGGCACCAGGCGGTGGTAGGAGTTCACCGTCGGGTTGGTGAAGGCCGTTGTCGCCGAAGATCGGCTTGTGCATGAACGTCTCGCTCTTGCCGTGCGCCCAGGCCACGTTCTTGATGACGTACTTGAAGAGCATGAGCTCGTCAGCGGCGCGGGTGAGGGTGTTGAAGCGGTAGTTGATCTCGCCCTGGCCGGCGGTGCCGACCTCGTGGTGCGAGCGCTCGACCTTCAGGCCCACCTCCATGAGGGTGCGGACCATGTCGTCGCGGATGTCGGCGAAGTGATCGACCGGCGGGACCGGGAAGTAGCCACCCTTGTAGGGGGTCTTGTAGCCCAGGTTGCCGCCCTCCTCGACGCGTCCGGTGTTCCAGGCGCCCTCGATGGAGTCGATGAAGTAGTAGCCGGCGTTCTGACGGGTCTCGAAGCGCACGTCGTCGAACACGTAGAACTCGGCCTCGGGACCGAAGTAGACGGTGTCGGCGATGCCGGTGGACTTCAGGTACGCCTCGGCGTTGGCGGCCACGCTGCGCGGGTCGCGGGAGTACGGCTCATTGGTGAACGGGTCGCGGATCGAGAAGTTCATGACCAGCGTCTTGGCGTCGCGGAACGGGTCGAGGAAGGCCGTCGCGACGTCGGGGATGAGCTTCATGTCCGACTCGTTGATGGCCTGGAAGCCGCGGATGGACGAGCCGTCGAACATCAGGCCGTCCTCGAACGCGTCGGTGTCGAAGGACTCCGCCGGCACGTTGAAGTGCTGCATCACGCCCGGAAGGTCGATGAAGCGCACGTCGACGAACTCGACGTCCTCGTCCTTGAGGTACCGCAGGACCTCGTCTGCATTGCTGAACATGAAACCTCCTGCTCACGGGGAGCCTTGGCGCACCCGGGCTTGTGGCCCAGAGTGCTGTCGCCTCGCGCGGGGTGTCCCGCCGGGGGCCACGGGTGTGGCCGCGGGAGGAACCTTATTGACCGGGCATGAAGCCCCCGTCACCCGGCTGTTTCGCCCGTGTTACGGGGCCGGACCCCGTGGGCGAGGGGGCGCCGAGGGGCGTCGATGGGCGCCGGGACAGGTGTGGCTAGCGTGCGCGATGTGGCGACCTATCCCTTCCCGGTCGGGGGCATCGGCCGTCGCCTGGCGGCCCTGGCCATCGACTGGTTCGTGAGCCTGGGGGTCGTCCTGGTGCTGTTCCGGCAGCTGGCCTACGGCTCCCCGGAGTCGATGACGGCGACGCTTCTGATGTTCGCCGCCGAGGTGATCATCTTCACCTGGCTGCTGACCGGGTCGTTCGGTCAGCGGATCCTGGGCCTTGCGGTGCTGCGGGTCGACGGCACCCGACTGGGCCTGGGCCGCGTGATCGTGCGCACGGTGCTGCTGTGCCTGGTCATCCCCGCGGTCGTGTTCGACAGCGATGGACGCGGCCTGCATGACAAGGCCGTGGGGTCGGTCGTGCTGCGGGTGCCGCGCGGGGGAGTGGCGCGTCAGTCGTCGTGAGCGCGCCTATCGGGGGCGGCGCACCTGGCGGGCACTCGTGGGCATCGGGCCCTTGGGGATCGGCATCGCCGAGGCGGCGTTGCCCACGGCATCGAGGCGGCGGCGCATCTCGGTGATCTCGCCGCCGCGCAGGTTGCGCGGCAGTTTGTTGAGCTCACGCATGAGCCGCGCCAGCGGGATCTGGCCGTCGCCGTCGCCGACCTGGATCTCGTAGATCGGCACCTCGGGCACCCAACGGGCGGTCTTCTTGCGCTCGACCGCCAGCATCGGCACGACACGGCTGCTGGGGCCCTCGGAGATGAGGATGACGCCGGGCTTGCCGACGACCCGGGAGATGAGGTCCTGCTGCCGGTTGACGGCGACACCCGGGGTGACGGCCCAGTTGGTGTTGCGCTGGCTCTGGATCACCGCGGCGGCTGCTCCGGGCTGACCCTCGATCTGCCGGTAGGCGGCCTTGATGGCACGTCGACTGAACCAGGCGACACCCGCGATGAGGGCGGCGGGGACGGCGACGATGACGGCGGTGAGCCAGTTGACGAGCAGGCCCACGGGGATGAGCACGACCAGCAGGACGGCCAGCGCGATGCCGCCGACCTCCAGCGGAAGGGACCGGTAGACCTTCTGGGTCATGGCCCAGTTCTGCGCCAGGGACGCCAGGGTGCTCTTGATCTTGCCCATGGCCGGGGAGCCTAGCGGCGGGGTCCGCAGGGGCGGATCAGGGCGTGATGAGCCGCAGTCCCTCGCCCGCGTGGATGGTGCCGGGGCGCTCGACCCAGCCGGTGACGCCACGCAGGTGCATGGCCGCCTTGGGAAAGGACGACGGCGATGTGCCGTGCACCCGCTCGACCATGGCGCCGGCGGTGGTGCAGGGGTTGTTCTCGCCGCCGAGCATGAGCACGGCGCCGCCGTCGAACACCATGCGCGTCATGTGCGGCGTCATGGTGAGGTCGGGCAGGCCGGCCGTGCAGATGTTGTCGGCGATGAGTCCGGGGGCGAGCGCGTCGACGCCCAGGGCCGCGGCAATGCGGGCGAGCTCACCCTCGTCGACGATCGACACCTGACGCAGGTTCGTGATCGTGGTGCCGCGCGGGTACACGTGGGCCTGTCGCACGTCGGACGACATCGTCAGCCCGTGGTGGCGGTCACCGATCGCTCCACCCCAGTCGAGATCGAGGGACGCCACCGACTGCGGTAGCTCGGCATCGGCGGGCCACACGTGCAGGGCGCGGACGGATCCGACGAGCGCGGAGGTCATGCCTGCGCGGCCTGCTGCTCCGCCTTGGCCTGCGCGTACAGGCGCCCTGCCCGGTAGCTGGAGCGCACGAGCGGACCGCTCATCACGCCGGCGAAGCCCAGATCGCGCGCCACCTGGTCGAGGGCCACGAACTCCTCCGGATGCACCCACCGCTGCACCGGATGGTGCCGCGGGGAGGG
>CAYFLO010000129.1:0-5286 GCA_964343995.1 uncultured Bifidobacteriaceae bacterium | reverse complement strand
GACGCCGGCTGCGCCGGCGTGCGCGTCAACCCGGGCAACATCAAGCAGTTCGACGACAAGGTCGGCGAGATCGCCCGAGCGGCTCGCGACACCGGCACGCCCATCCGCATCGGTGTCAACGCCGGGTCCCTCGACAAGCGCCTGCTCGACAAGTACGGCAAGGCCACGCCCGAGGCCCTCGCCGAGTCGGCCCTGTGGGAGGCGTCGCTGTTCGAGGAGCACGACTTCCGCGAGATCAAGATCTCGGTCAAGCACCACGACCCGGTCACGATGATGCAGGCCTACATGCTGCTCGCTGAGCAGTGCGACTACCCGCTGCACCTCGGCGTCACCGAGGCGGGCCCGGCCTTCCAGGGCACGATCAAGTCGGCCGTGGCGTTCGGCGGCCTGCTCTCGCGTGGCATTGGCGACACCATCCGGGTGAGCCTGTCGGCTCCGCCCGTGGAAGAGGTCAAGGTCGGCATCGGGATTCTGGAGTCCCTCAACCTTCGCCGTCGCCGGCTGGAGATCGTGTCGTGCCCCTCGTGCGGGCGTGCCCAGGTCGACGTCTACACCCTTGCCGAGCAGGTCACTGCTGGGCTCGAGGGTCTCACCGTGCCGCTGCGCGTGGCCGTCATGGGCTGTGTCGTCAACGGTCCGGGGGAGGCACGCGAGGCCGATCTCGGTGTCGCCTCCGGCAATGGCAAGGGCCAGATCTTCGTGCGCGGCGAGGTCATCGCCACCGTGCCGGAGTCGCAGATCGTCGAGACGCTCATCGAGCATGCGCTCCGCCTCGCCGAGGAGATGGGCGATCTCGAGGGCGAGCCGACAGTCGTCACGTCGTGACCGCCGGCTCGGTGCTCGCGTCGGTCCGGTTGCTCACCCCCGATGACCTGCCCGAGGTTCGTGCCCTGATCGACCTCGACCCGGTTGCCCACTGCTTCCTGGCCTCCCGCCTGGCGCAAGGTACCGAACGGTGGCGCATGGGTGGGGACCTGCTGGGCTACGTCACCGATCGCGGCGTGGAGTCGGCCCTGTACCTAGGGGCCAACCTTGTTCCTGTCGGAACGCATGCGGCCTCGCGCGCCGCCTTTGCTGATCGGCTGCGGCGGGTCGGACGTCGCTGCTCGTCACTGGTCGGACTGGCCGAGGAGGTCCTCGACCTGTGGCGCCTGCTGGAGCCGTCATGGGGTCCGGCCCGCGAGGTGCGCGACTGCCAGCCGCTCCTGGCCATCGACCGCGACCCCGACATCGCGCCCGATCCGCACGTGCGCGTCACCGCTCCCGCCGACCTCGACACGCTGCTGCCCGCGTGCGTGGCGATGTTCACCGGTGAGGTGGGGATCTCGCCGACCGCCGGCGGAATGGCGGCGTCGTATCGCTCGCGGATCAGCGAGATCGTGTCGCAGGGTCAGTCGTTCTCGCGCATCCAGGACGGCACCGTGCTGTTCAAGGCAGAGGTGGGGGCGGCGAGCCTGCGCGCCTGCCAGGTGCAGGGGGTGTGGGTCGATCCCGCTCACCGCGGTCGCGGGCTGTCGGAGGCCGGGATGGCAGCCGTCGTCGTGCAGGCGCGCGCAGCGATCGCGCCGGTGGTGTCCCTGTACGTCAACGACTACAACCACATCGCCCGGCGCTCCTACGAGCGCGTGGGCTTCCGACCGCACGGCACCTTCGCCACCGTCCTGTTCTAGGTGTGCGGGCCCGGGTAGCCTCGCACGCGATGACCACCGCCGAGCACGAGCGCCTCCAGGAGGACCGCAGTGGCGCCGCGCCCTGGCGCCGATGGGGCACCTACCTCAGTGAGCGCGCGTGGGGCACCGTGCGCGAGGACTACAGCGCCGACGGTGACGCGTGGACGTACTTCCCCTTCGAGCACGCGCGCAGCCGCGCCTACCGCTGGAATGAGGACGGTCTCGCCGGCTGGTGCGACGACCAGCAGCTCCTCTGCCTGGGGCTGGCGCTGTGGAACGGGGTCGACCCGATCCTGAAGGAGCGGCCCTACGGCCTGTCGAACCCGCAGGGCAACCACGGCGAGGACGTCAAGGACTACTGGTTCTACACCGACAACCTGCCCACCCACGCCTACGCGTCGATGGTCTACAAGTACCCGCAGGCGGCCTTCCCGTACGACGACCTTCTGGCGACGAACAAACAGCGCGGTCAGGACGAGCCCGAGTACGAGCTCTTCGACGCCTTGGAGTCGCAGTGGCGACAGAACCGCTACTTCGACGTCACCGTGGAGTACGCCAAGGCCGGCCCTGACGACACGGTCTGCCGCATCACGGTGATCAACCGAGGCCCCGATGCAGCACCCGTGCACGTGTTGCCCACCGCCTGGTACCGCAACACCTGGCGCTGGGATGTCGGCGCCGCCATCCCCACGATGACCGCTCAGGGGCCGGCCGCGGTGGCATTCGCCCACGCCGATCTCGGGTCGATGTGGTGGTACGTGACGAGCAGTGTCACGTCCACGCCACCGCTGCTCTTCACGGACAACGAGACCAATGCCCAGGAGCTTTTCGGCTCGGCCAACGACACCCCGCGCACCAAGGACGGGATCGATGCGGCCGTGGTCCAGGGGCGCGCCGACGCCATCTGCGCGACTGACGGAACGAAGGTCGCTGCCCACGTTACGTCCACGTTGGATCCCGGCGCTTCAATGACGGTCACGTGGCGCCTCGCCCCCGCTCAGATGGGCACACCGTTCGACGACGTCGACAGCGTGCTGGCGACCCGGCGTGGTGAGGCCGACGCGTTCTACGCCGATATCGCGCGCCCGGACATGACCGATGACGAGCGCCTGGTGCAGCGCCAGGCTCTGGCCGGACTGCTGTGGTGCAAGCAGTACTACCACTACGGGGTGCGTCGCTGGCTGCAGGGCGATCCCACGCAGCCGACGCCGCCGGAGGAGCGGTGGCACGGACGCAACGTGGAGTGGCAGCACCTGGTGAGCCGCGACGTCATCCTCATGCCCGACGCATGGGAGTACCCGTGGTTCGCTGCCTGGGATCTCGCCTTCCACTGCGTGACGATGGCGCTCATCGACCCGGAGTTCGCCAAGAGTCAAGTGCTCCTCCTCCTGGGCAGCGTCTACCAGCATCCGCACGGGCAGATCCCGGCGTACGAGTGGGGTTTCGGCGACACCAATCCGCCCTTGCACGCCTGGGCGGCCTGGCAGGTCTACCAACTGGACCGCCGGCAAAGTGGCGTCGCCGATCGACGATTCCTGGAGAGCGCCTATCGCTCGGTGACCCTCGACGTGATGTGGTGGCTGAATCAGAAGGACAACGACAACAACGGAGTCTTCGGCGGCGGATTCCTGGGCATGGACAACATCGGGGTCTTCGACCGCGATCAACCGCTGCCCACCGGGGGCACGCTCGCTCAGGTCGACGGCACCTCATGGATGGCGGCGGCGGTCATGCAGATGCTGGAGATGACCGTCGAACTGTCCCGCGACGACGACACCTATGACCGCATGTTCGGTCGGTGGATCTGGGACGAGTGGCTCATCGCCAACGCACTGGAGAAGGGCGTCGACAAGGTGTCGTTCTGGAATGACGACACGCGCTTCTATCACGATGTCATCGAGTTCCCCGGGGGCGGAACGACATCGCTGCAGGTGTTCTCGATGCAGTCGCTCGTGCCGCTCTTCGCGTGCGTGTCGATCCCGGTCACCGCCCACCACGCCGTCACGCACGTGCATGAGCAGCTCGCCCGCATGCGCGTGCTCTACGAGGATCCGGTGAGTACCGTGCAGCTGGAGGTCCCGCACGGCGACGGCACGCACTTCATGGCCGCCATCGTCGGAGGGGATCGACTGACGGCACTGCTCGAGCGCATGCTGGATCCCGAGCAGTTCCTCTCCGACCACGGACTGCGGTCGCTGTCGCGCCTTCACCTCGACCACCCGTACACGTATCACGTCGGAAGCCAGACCTACAGCGTGGCGTACTGGCCCGCGGAGTCGCGCGACCGCATGTTCGGCGGCAACTCCAACTGGCGCGGCCCGGTATGGATGCCGATGAACGTGCTGGCGATCCAGGCGCTGGACGCCTACGGACGATTCTTCGGCGACACGCGCACGGTGGAATTCCCCTCGGGGTCGGGCCACCAGCTCACGCTGCGTGAGGTCTGCGACGCCCTCGCCCAGCGCCTGTGTGCCCTCTTCCTGCGCGATGATCAGGGCCGTCGCGCGGTGCTGGGAGACAACGACTACTTCCAGTCCGATCCGCACTGGCGCGACCTCGTGCCGTTCTACGAGTACTTCGACGGCGACGACGGGCACGGCCTGGGGGCGAGCCACCAGACCGGGTGGACCGCAGCGGTGGCTCTCCTTCTGCAATTCGGCGGGCGGCTGCGCTTCGACATCGGCGTGAAGCACTGACCCGCGCGTGACCCCGTAGGCTGCGCGGGTGATCCTTCGCCTGTCGACCCTGTTCCTGCGCACCCTTCGCGAGGACCCGGCGGATGCGGAGGTCCCCAGCCACCGGCTGCTCGTGCGGGCCGGATACGTCCGCCGTGTTGCTCCCGGCGTCTTCAGCTGGCTGCCGCTGGGCTATCTGGTCTACCGCAACATCGAGGGGATCATCCGCGACGAGATGGATCGAGCCGGATTTCAGGAGGTGCACTTCCCGGCGCTCCTGCCGCGCGAGCCGTACGAGCAGACGCAACGATGGACGGAGTACGGCGACACGCTGTTTCGGCTTCAGGACCGCAAGAGTGCCGATTACCTGCTCGGGCCCACCCATGAGGAGATGTTCACGCTCATGGTCAAGGGGGAGTACTCCTCCTACAAGGACCTGCCGCTGGTGATCTACCAGATCCAGACGAAGTTCCGCGATGAGGCCCGTCCGCGCGCGGGCATCCTGCGCGGCCGCGAGTTCGTCATGAAGGACTCCTACTCCTTCGACATCGATGATGCCGGCCTCGCGGTGTCGTACCAGCGTCACCGTGATGCCTACATCGCCACCTTCACCCGGCTCGGGCTCACGTTCGTCATTGTGTCGGCAACCTCCGGTGCCATGGGCGGTTCGGCCAGCGAGGAGTTCCTCGCCCCCACCTCCGTCGGCGAGGACACGTTCGTGCGCTGCTCGCGCTGCGACTACGCGGCCAATGTGGAGGCCGTCGTCACCCCGGCGCCCGCGGCCCGGGCGTGGGACGACATCCCGGCCGCGCATGTGGAGTCCACCCCCGACACCCCCACGATCGAGACCCTGGTGGCGATCTCCAACGAACGCGCCGACCTTCGTCGTGCCGACCGGGACTGGACCGGTGCCGACACCCTGAAGAACGTCGTCTTCATGG
>CAYFLO010000128.1:4495-5297 GCA_964343995.1 uncultured Bifidobacteriaceae bacterium | reverse complement strand
ACGTCGGACTGGCCGTGGATGATCTGGCGCTGCAGGTTGGACTCATCGACGGTGTCGAACTCCACGATGCCCAACGTGCCCACGCCCGCGGCGGCCAGGTACATCAGCGCCGGGCTGCCCAGGCCGCCCGCTCCGATGCACAGCACGCGTGCGTTCTTCAGGCGCTTCTGCCCCGTCATGCCGACGTCGGGGATGATGAGGTGGCGGCTGTAGCGGCGCACCTCGTCGACGGTGAGTTCGTCGGCGGGCTCCACCACGGCAGGCAGGGTCGTCATGATCAGCCGCCCGCGACGGCGGGGATGACCGACACCACGGTGCGCTCGGGGATCGGGGTGTCCAGGCCGCTGAGGAAGCGCACGTCCTCGTCGTCGATGAAGACGTTGACGAAGCGGCGCAGTCGACCGTTGTCGTCCAGGATGCGCGCGGAGATGCCGGGCGCCTGCGCCTCCAGGGCGGTGAGGACGCCGGTGAGGTTGGCCGGCTGCGGCTCGACCGCCACCTCGGAAGCCCCGCCGGTGTAGGTGCGCAGGATCGTGGGGATGCGGACGGTGATGCTCATCGGGTCGAATCCTTCGTCGTGAGGGCGGCAAGGGCGGCGTCCAGGCTCGGGCGCACGGTCGCGGTGATGCCGACGTGCCCCGACACGGCGTCGAGCGTCTTCAGCCCGTCGCCAGTGTTGTAGAGGACGGTCTCGGCGGCCGGATCAAGCTGGCCGGTGGCCAACAGGCGGCGCAGCGTCGCGACGGTTACGCCGCCGGCGGTCTCGGCGAAGATGCCCTCGGTTTCGGCGAGCAGGCGGATG
>CAYFLO010000128.1:0-4485 GCA_964343995.1 uncultured Bifidobacteriaceae bacterium | reverse complement strand
CCCTCGATGATCTCCTCCTCACTCACTGCGCCCACGGCGCCGCCGGTGCGGCGTACGACGTCGAGTGCGTACGGCCCGTCGGCGGGATTGCCGATCGCGAGCGACTTGGCGATGGTGTTCGGCTTGACCGGCTTGACCGCGTCCCAGCCGTTGTCGAATGCCTGCGCGACCGGCGAGCAGCCCTGCGCCTGCGCGCCGAACACCCGGTAGTCGGTGTCGTCGACCAGGCCCAGCGCGATGAGCTCGCGGAAGCCCTTGTCGATCTTGGTGAGGAGTGCCCCGGACGCGACCGGCACGACGATCTGCTGCGGCAGTCGCCAGCCCAGCTGCTCGGCGACCTCGTAGCCCAGGGTCTTGGAGCCCTCGGCGTAGTAGGGGCGCAGGTTGACGTTGACGAAGCCCCAGTCATCGGTGATCGCCTCGCCGATGAGTTCGCTGCACAGGCGATTGACGTCGTCGTAGCTGCCCTCGACGGCCAGGAGCGTGCCGCCGTAGGTGGCGGTCGTGATCGTCTTGCCGGCCTCCAGGTCGGCGGGGATGACGACGACCGAGCGCTGCCCGGCGCGGGCGGCGGCCGCGGCCACCGCATTGGCCAGGTTGCCCGTCGACGCGCACGACAGAGTCGTCAGGCCCAGGCGTCGTGCCGCGGACTGCGCGACCGCCACGACGCGGTCCTTGAACGAGTGCGTGGGGTTGCCACTGTCGTCCTTCACCCACAGACGACCGGTGATGCCGAGGGCAGCAGCGAGGTTGCGCGCCTCGACCAGTTTCGTCCAGCCGGGCGCGAGGTTGGGCTCGTCCGCGGCCCAGGGAGCCACCGGCAGGAGCGGTGCGTAGCGCCAGATCGACTGCGGGCCGGCCTCGATCTGCTCACGGGTGATGGTGCCGAGGTCGTAGGAGATCTCCAGCGGCCCGAAGCACTCCTGGCAGGAGTACGCAGCGCCCAGCCCGTAGCGAGCACCGCATTCGCGGCAGGTGAGCGCGGTGGCACGGCCGAAGTCGGCGGTGGTGGTGTCGGCATCAAGGGTGCCGGGCAGAACTGCAGTCATGATGATTCCCCTCATCTTCCCGAGCGGTCGCTCGGACGGACGTGGCACCTGCACCAGCGCATTGCGCTGGGGTGGTTGCCGGGGCTTCACCGGGCCGTATCCCTCTGCCCCTCTGGATGAGTCATGTTCAGTTGTGGAACGGGATGCTAGACGACGGCCGGGGCGGCCTCCAAGTCCGGGTAGTGCAGGGCCACTACTTCCGGGTAGCTGCGGCGGTAGTAGTTCCACAGTTGCTCCCCGTACACGGGAGCGGAAGCGGCAGAGGTACCCGTGCCCCCCGCCAGGAGATCCTCGCGGCGAGCCATGAAGCCGGCGTCGCGGTGTCGGGGGCTGGCCTGGACCGCCTGGGCGAACTGCTCAGGCAGCTCCAGGGGGGACAGCGAGGCGCGCAGGTCCGGGCCGTGGAAGTAGGCACTGGAGTAGCGCTGCTGCCGGGTGATGACCCGGTGGGTCGTGGCGACCAGATAGTTGCCGGTCATCGACTGCAGCATCTCGCCCAGGTTGACCACGATCGCGCCATCGATGAGCGGCACGTCGGCCCACTGGCCATCGGCGTCCTGCACCTGAAGGCCGGGCACCTCGTGCTGGAGCAGCAGGGTGAGAAAGCCGGCGTCGTGGTGGCTGTTGACGCCGGCCATGTCCGGCGGCGTGGGCGGATAGCTGATGAGCTTGGCCAGCGACAATGGTCGCTCACCGAAGCGCTCGGCGAAGGTCTGCTCGGGTAGGCCCAGCCCGACGGCAAGGACCTCCATGAGCTCGGTGGCCAGCGACTCCATCTGTGCCAGGAACGCCACCACGGTGGCGTGGAAGCCCGGAAGCACGTCGTCGGGAAGCCACTGGTTGGGACCATCCAGGCGCAGGTAGCCGGGCAGCGTGTCCGACGGGTACGCCGGATTCTCGGTCGACAGGTCCAACTGCTCGCGGTAGTCGACCTTGTTGTCGGTGAGCTCGGCCCCCACGCGCTCCCACCCGCGAAAGTGCGGCGAGAGTCGCTTGTCGATCGCGGCCTTGGTCTCCTCCGGAAGGGCGAAGAACGCCTTCAGCAGCGCGAAGTACTCCGCGAGGAAATCCTGGCTCACGCCGTGGTCGACGAGGCTGAAGAAGCCGACCTCGTGGCAGGCGCGTACGAGCTCGCGGGCACTCGCCTCGCTGCGCTCGGACCGCCAGGGCGCCAGGGAGAAGACGGGGATCGTCATGCCCGAAGGCTAGGACGCCGGAGAATTGCCCTCAACCGCCGGGGATTGTCCGGACCCTGATGCCGGGGATGCGGACCGGTGCATCCGCGCGAACACCGGGTGCAGGACCACGAGCACCACGATGGTCACGGTGGCACCGACGAGGGTGAACCACAGCCGGGTGAGATCGGTGCGCACGATGTCGCTGGAGGAACTCTCGGCCAGGACGATGCCGGGGGTGAGCAGTGTGACGAACTGCCAGTACGGACGCCGGGAGTCGAGTTTGACGTAGATCGCGGCACCCAGGAAGAGCATGCCCAGCAGGTAGCCCCACAGGGAGCCCTGCACCAGCAGGCCGATCACCAGAGCGATGACGAACCCCAGTGCCGTTCCCAGAATGCGGTGCAGCGAGCGGGTCCAGGACTCCTGGAAGGACGGCTGGATGAGCAGGAAGATCGTGAGCAGCAGCCACGCGCCGCCATGGGCGAGGTCGAACTGGGTGACGACCCCCTGGGCGATGCCGGCCACGACGGCCAGAACCGCGGCGAAGAACAGTGCGTCTCGACGGTCGATCGGCGTCGGGGCGGCATGCGGCGCCCTGCGCCCCAGCGCCCAGCCGAGGACAAGGCCCCAGGCTCCGCCCGCGAGCGCCACCCCGCCGATGATCGCCGCGTTGGCGATTCCGTCAGCAGGGGCGACCACCTGCGCGGGCATCGCCAGCAGGAACCCCAGGGCGATCGGCGCCATCAGAATTGCACTGGAGATGCCCACGCGCGCGGAGTAGCCATAGACGGCCGCGATGGCCGCCATGAGCACGGCCGACCCCCAGGGGTTCGGCGCGACGAGGATGGCGACGGCCGACGCGAGGGCCAGGAGAACGCCGATGCGCACGCCCACGCGCGGGCTGGCCATCACCGTGCCCAGCAGCACAGCGAACGCGCTGAGCACGAAGGTGCCTGCACCTGCCTGCAGGTGGACGATCGCCAGCAGCAGGCTCGGGGCGATCGGCAGGACGATGAGCAGGATGCTCAGGACGACCCGCGTGCGCGGCGACATCACATGGTGCGCAGCGGCGGGTGACGGGGCCGGTGTCGTCACGGCAGCCTCTCGATGATGGTGACGTTGGCCTGTCCGCCGCCCTCGCACATGGTCTGCAGACCGTAACGGCCACCGGTGCGCTCCAGATGGTGCAGAAGCGAGGTCATCAGCCGCGCACCGGTGGCGCCGAGCGGATGACCAAGAGCGATGGCCCCGCCGTTGGGGTTGACGCGGGCCGGATCCGCACCGGTTTCGGCAAGCCAGGCGAGCACGACCGGGGCGAACGCCTCGTTGATCTCCACCGCATCGATGTCGTCAATCGACAGGCCGGTGCGCGCTAATGCGCGCGCCGTCGCGGGAATCGGCGCGGTGAGCATGAGCACCGGATCGTCCCCGAGGACCGACAGGTGGTGGATGCGCGCTCGTGGACGAAGTCCCCACTGATTCACGGCGTGTTCCGACGCGAGGAGCAGCGCGGCAGCACCGTCGGACACCTGACTGGACACCGCGGCGGTGATGCGTCCGCCCGGGCGCAGCGTGGGAAGAGATGCCATCTTCTCCAGACTGGAGTCCCGACGCGGGCCCTCATCAACGCTGATCTCTCCCACCGGCACGATCTCGTCCACGAACCACCCGGCGTCGATCGCGGTAATGGCCCGGCGGTGGCTCTCCAGGGCGTACGCCTCAAGCTGCTCACGCGACAGGTTCCAACGCTCAGCGATGAGCTCGGCACCACGGAACTGCGAGATCTCCTGGTCGCCGAAGCGCTCGTGCCACGTGAGCGATCCGGTGTACGGATCGCCGGCGCCGTACGGGGTTCCAGCCTCGAACGATGCCAGCAGCGGGATGCGGCTCATCGACTGAACGCCGCCGGCCATCACCAGGTCGCTAGTGCCGCTCATGATCGCCTGAGCGGCGAAGTGCACCGCCTGCTGCGCTGAGCCGCACTGCCGGTCGACCGTGACTCCGGGAACCGTGAGCGGAAGCCCCGCGCACAGGGCCACCGTGCGGGCGATATCGCCGGCCTGCTCGCCGATGGTGTCCAGACACCCGTAGATGACGTCGTCGATCGCCGCCGGATCAATTCCGGTGCGCTCGACGATCGCCCGGATCGGCACCGCGCCGAGGTCAGCGGGATGGATGCCGGCCAATCCCCCGCGACGCCGACCCACCGGCGTGCGGGCGGCATCGACGATGTAGGCCTCGGCCATGTCTGTTCCTGC
>CAYFLO010000127.1:0-5341 GCA_964343995.1 uncultured Bifidobacteriaceae bacterium | reverse complement strand
GCGGCGCGCGCCGCCGGGATGGCGGTGCTCACGGGTGCCGACGTGCTGCCCGGAGTGATTGACGCGATCGGCGACGTGCGGGTGGAGGCACGATTCGACGACGGCACACGCCTGGTCGTCGTCACACCGTTCGCTGACGTCCAGGACCCCGCGACCACCGAGGTTGACGACGCCGCGGACGGGCCGCCGCCGGCCGCCGACGTCGTCACCCTGACCAACGAGGCGTCCACGGCGATTGCGCTCACCTCGCACGTGCACCTGGCCGAGGCCAATCCGCGCCTGCGCATGGATCGGGCGCGCGCGTTCGGCATGCGCCCGGCCCTGCCGACGGGCCAGTCGATCTGGATCGGCCCGGGGGAGAGCGTCGAGCTGCCGGTCGTGCCCATCGCCGGTGCGCGCGTGGCCATCGGCACCTCCGGTGCGGTCGACGGCGCCCTGGATGACCCCGATGTGCGCGCGCGGGCCCTGGCCACGCTGCGCGCGTGCGGGTACCTCGACCTCGTCGACGGACAGCCGCAGGGCGCCGTCGCCGACGCTGACCAGGCGATCGCCCGACTCATGGCGCACCACCGCGCCACCGGTGAGGGATCGCGATGAGCCGTCCCTACGGACCGCGGCCCGGCGACATCGTCGATTTGGGTGACACCCACCTGAAGCTGCGCATCCCGGCGCGCGTGCCCGACGCGCACCAGGAGCTGCACGTCGGTTTCGCCAAGACCGGACGCGACGGGCTGGGCCTGCAGGCCCGCGGCGCCCGCGAGACGTGCGACGTGCTCATCACCAATGTGGTCGTGCTCGATCCCGTCGACGGCGTGCGGGTGGCGAGCATCGGCATCCGCGACGGACGCATCAGCGGCATCGGCAAGGCCGGCAACCCCGACACGGCCGACAACATCGACATCGTCGCCGGCACCGGCACGATCGTCATCGACGGCGAGGGCCTCATCGCCACGCCCGGTGGTATCGACACCCACGTCCACACCCTGAGCCCGCGGGTGCTCCACTCCGAGATCTCCTCCGGTGTCACGACTGTTATCGCGCAGGAAGCTGGGCCGTTCTGGGGCGTCGGCCTGGGTTCGGCGTGGGTCATCGACCGCGGGCTGCGCGCGATGGACGCGTTCCCGCTCAACATCGGCCTGCTGGGTCGCGGGTCGAGCTCACGCGCCGATGCGCTGCGCGAGTGCCTCGACGCGCACGTGTGCGGCCTGAAGGTGCACGAGGACACCGGTGCCACGCTGCGCACGATCGACACGGCCCTCAGCGTTGCCGAGGAGCGCGACATTCAGGTGGCCCTGCATACCGACGGACTGAATGAGTCGCTGTCGGTGGCCGACACGCTGGCCGTGCTCGACGGTCGCGCCGTGCACGCCTACCACGTGGAGGGCTGCGGCGGCGGGCACGCACCCGACGTGCTCACGCTCGCCGGCGTTGACAACGTGCTGGCGTCGTCGACCAATCCCACGCTGCCGTACGGCGCGAACGCCGTGGCCGAGCACCTGGACATGATCCTGCTGTGCCACGGCATGGACGCGGGCAGTTCCAGCGACGTCCGCATCGCACGGGCGCGCGTGCGCGGCGCGACGATGGCCGCCGAGGGGCGGCTGCACGATCTGGGCGTCATCGGGGTCACATCATCCGATGCGCAGGGCATGGGCCGGGCCGGCGAGACGTGGTGGCGCACGTTCGCGCTGGCCAGCGTGCTCGCCGGGCGCGACGAGGCGCGCGGCGCCGACGACAACGACCGGATCCTGCGCTACCTGGCCAAGATCACGATCAACCCCGCGCTCGTGCACGGCCTCGCGCACGAGGTCGGGCGCCTGGCGGTGGGGCACCTGGCCGACATCGTGCTGTGGCGCCCGGAGTACTTCGCGGCCACGCCGCAACTCGTCGTCAAGGGCGGCTTCCCCGCGTGGGGTGTCACCGGCGATCCCAATGCCGCGATCGACTCCGCCGAACCGCTGGTGATGGGACCGCAGTACGGCGCGTACGGCGCGGTGCCGTCGGACCTGTCGGTGCTGTTCTCCAACGCCGCGGCGGTCGCGGGAGCGCCGCCGGCTCCGGTCGCTCGGCGCACGGTGGCCGTGCGCGACTGTCGCACCGTGCGCAGTTCGGCACTCGTCCGGCACGGCGAGCTCGGGCCAGTGGCGGTGGCGCCGGACGGATCGGCGCCGGTCACCTTCCGCGGCCAGCCGCTCCTCATGGACCCGGTCGAGCACGTGCCGGTGTCGCGCCTGCACTTCTGGTGACGGCGCCTAAGGTGGCGCTGTGGCCCTCCTCGCCCGAGCCGTCCAGGAGAAGACCGACCTGTCGGACGACGACGCTCATGCGCTGGCCCGCCTGGTCGAGGACTGGGGGCTGCTCGCCGACCTCGCCCTGAGCGACCTCGTGCTGTGGGTGCCCACCTGGAACACCGGCGGATTCGTCTCGGTGGCGATGGTGCGCCCCACGACGGCGCCCACGCAGGTGCCCGATGACCTCGTGGGGGAGTTCGTTCCCCGCGGCCGCAGTCCGCAACTCGACCGCGCCCTTGCTCTCGGTGTGCCGGTAACGGCTGATGCCGGATCCGGCGCTCTGTCGGGTGACGGAGCGTCGATTCAGGCCTTCCCGGTGCTGCGCGGCGGCCGCGCGATCGCGATCGTGGCCCGGCACCGCGCCGTGTCGTCACGGGTGTCCGGCCACATCGAGGAGGTCTACCTCGCGGCGGCCGACGACCTGCTCGGCATGCTCGTCGAGGGGTCGTTCCCCGGGCCGGAGGCGCGCACCGAGGGCATGGACTCCCCGCGCGTGGGCGACGGACTGGTGCGTCTGGATGCCCAGGGGATCGTCACCTACGCCAGCCCCAACGCCGTCAGTGCACTGCACCGCCTGGGACTTGCCACCGAGGTGCTCGGCACTCCGCTGCGCGATGTCGCCCGGCGCCTCTCACATCGACTCGGCCCGCTGGACGAGTCGTTGTCGGCGGTCGCAGGCGGTCACGTGGCCGGCCAGGCCGATATCGAGAACGCGTCCGCCATCGTCGTGCTGCGCGGGTTCCCGCTCGATCGTCACGGCGAGCACGTGGGCGCGATCATCTTCGTGCGCGATATCACCGACATGCGCCGTCGCGAGCGCGCGCTGGTGAGCAAGGACGCCACCATCCGCGAGGTGCATCACCGGGTTAAGAACAACCTGCAGACGGTCGCGGCCATGCTGCGCCTCCAGGGTCGTCGGGCGCAGTCGACCGAGACCAAGGAGGCCCTGGCCGAGGCCGAACGTCGCATCGGCGCCATTGCGGTGGTGCATGAGGCTCTGTCGGCCGAGGGCACCCAGGAGGTTCCCTTCGACGACGTCATCGACCGGGTCATCGCCCTCGTGCGCGACCTGTCGCCGGCGTACGGCAGTGGCGCCGCGCGGATCTCCCGTTCCGGCTCGTGGGGGCGACTCCCGGGCGACCTGGCCACGCCGATGGCGATGGTGGCTTCTGAGCTGCTGCAGAACGCGGTCGAGCATGCGCAGGCATCGTCGATCACGGTGACGCTCGCGCGCGACAGCGATGCACTCGTGCTTCAGGTGCGCGACGACGGCGACGGACTCCCCGAAGGATTCGATCCGCTGGCCGCCGGACTCGGCCTGGGGATCGTGCAGTCGCTCGTCACCGGCGACCTGGGCGGCACCTGGGTGATGAGTGGCGGCGCCGGCGGAACCCTGGTCGAGGTGCGGGTGCCGATCGGGGAGTGAAGTGCGCAGCCGCGATCGTCAGCGCGTGACGGGTGTGGTGCTCGTCAGGCGTTACTGCGAGCGCGCAGCCGGGCGTTGCGGCGCTTGAGGGCGCGGCGCTCGTCCTCGGAGAGCCCACCCCACACGCCGGCGTCCTGACCGGTCTCCAGGGCCCACTTCAGGCACTCGTCAACGACGGAGCAGCGCCGGCATACCGCCTTGGCCTCCTCGATCTGCACCAGCGCGGGGCCGGTGTTGCCGATCGGGAAGAACAGTTCGGGGTCCTCGTCACGGCAGGCAGCCTCGTGGCGCCAGTCCATGAGCACTCAACTCCATCGGTTAGGTCCCGGGGTCTCCGGGGCTCGTGATCGCATTCACGTACCGGCGTGTCGCAGGCCTGTCGGGGGTCGCCCGAAGGGGAACTGCGGGGGAGGTGCCGGCCCATGCGTGCGTCGGGCGAGCCAAGGGTCGCACGCGTTCCCTCCGCTCACAAGGGGAATCCGGCATTTCGACGCCCCCGCGCGTGTCAGAAAGGTCACAGGACGGTCACGGCCCTGGTCGGAATGGGCCGGTTCGATCGACCCAGGAGCCCTTGTGGCCGGGTCTCAGGCGAGCACCCGCAGGGCGTCCGGGACGGCAGCGAAGACCACCTGGGTCACCATGGGGACGCTCTCGCCGTCGATCTGCATGGCGATGGGGCGCCGGGCCGTGGCGGTGAATGCGGCCAGGTCGTGCCAGGTGACGAGGTCCCCGCCGGCGTCCCCCCGGGACGATCGGGTGAGCATCCGCTGGGCGGCGATGGTGGTGGCCACCGGGCCCAGGCTGCGCATGGCGAACACATCCAGTCCGGTGTCGAACGAGGCATCGGGGCAGGCGTTGATGGGGATCGCGCCCAGGTAGGTCCACGGCGAGGTGTTCTGCACGAACGCCACGAACACGCCGTCGACGTGGCCGGCGGATCCGTCCAGAGTGAGGGCGGGCACCTTGCGGTCGGTGCGCTGGAGTACTTCGCGGATGGTGGTGATCAGGTAGCGCAGCGGGCTCGCGCGACCGCCGGTGCGCCGGTAACGCTCCATCGACTCGATGATCTCCGCATCGAGGCCGAGCCCGGCGTTGGCGACGAACCAGCGTTCGTCCGCACGGCCCAGGCCGATCGAGCGCGACGTGCCATTGCGCAGGTGGCTCAGGATGACGCCGACGGCCTCCACCGGATCCAGCGGCAGGCCCAGGGAGCGGGCGAACACGTTGGCACTGCCACCGGGAACGAGGCCGAGAGTGGGCACGTCGGGCCCGGGGCCATCGCACAGCATCCCGTTGACGACCTCGTTGACGACACCGTCACCACCGAGGGTGAGGACGACCGAGGTTCCATCGTGGCGCGCCTGGCGTCCCAGTTCAGTGCCGTGCTCGCGATGGCGGGTGAGCTCGACGGTGAGCTCGAGCTGCGACTGCAGGGCGTTGACGAGCACATCGGTCACGCGCGGGCTGGTGGTGGTGGCTCGGGGGTTGACGACGAGCAGGCCGCGCACTCCAGCAGAGTACCCAGCGCCGGTCAGCGCGACCTCACGGCGGGGGAGCCCCCGTAGGCTGACGACGTGTCGGCTCCTGACTCCGCTCGCCCACTGAAGGCCCTGGCGCTCTTCGC
>CAYFLO010000126.1:0-5360 GCA_964343995.1 uncultured Bifidobacteriaceae bacterium | reverse complement strand
AGCTGCGCCTGCGCGATATCGGCGGCATCATCGTCGTCGACTTCATCGACATGGTTCTGGAGAGCAACCGCGACCTCGTGCTGCGCCGCCTGGTGGAGTGCCTGGGTCGCGACCGCACCAAGCACCAGGTCGCCGAGGTCACCTCGCTGGGCCTGGTCCAGATGACCCGCAAGCGGATCGGCTCCGGTCTGCTGGAGTCGTTCTCGGAGACCTGCGAGCACTGCAACGGCCGCGGCATCCGGGTTTCGCTGGACCACGACCACGAGCACTCGCCCAAGTACCGGCGCCCGGCCAACGCCGTGGACCCGGCCGAGGTGGCCGCGCGGGCGTTCGCCGCCCACGAGGACGAGGCCCACGAGGGCGAGGCCGGTGCCGACGAGGCCCACGAGGACATGTCCGGCGCCCTCCCGAACCCGGAGGAGTCCCCCATGGAGGGGGCCGATCCCGACCACGAGGCGGAGCAGCAGCCGGTTTGACCCGGTCTGTGGCCCCTGCCTATCCTCATCCCTTGCGCCCTCATGGGCGTACCACCCCCGAAGGAGTCCAGGTGTACGCGATCGTCCGCGCCGGCGGCCGGCAGGAGAAGGTCGAGGTCGGCGACCTCGTCGTCATGGACCGCGTCTCCGGTGAGCCCGGCTCCTCCCTGGCCCTCCCGGCCGTCCTCGTCGTCGACGGCGCCACGGTCACGTCCGACCCGGCCGCCCTGGCCAAGGTCAGCGTCACCGCTGAGATCGTCGACCACCGTCGCGGTCCCAAGATCGACATCCTGAAGTTCCACAACAAGACCGGCTACCGCCGTCGGGTCGGGCACCGTCAGGAGCTCACCGCCGTCAAGGTCACCGGCATCTCCGCGGGGAAGTGACGACATGGCACATAAGAAGGGCGCATCCAGCACCCGTAACGGCCGCGACTCCAATGCGCAGCGCCTTGGCGTGAAGCGCTTCGGTGGCCAGGAGGTCAACGCCGGCGAGATCATCGTGCGCCAGCGCGGCACCCACTTCCACCCGGGCAGCAACGTCGGCCGCGGCAAGGACGACACCCTGTTCGCCCTCGCGGCGGGCACCGTGGAGTTCGGCCAGCATCGCGGACGCCGCGTCGTCAACATCGTGGCTGGCGCGTAGCTCTCGCACTGACATGCAATCAGCGAGGCGGACCGAAGGGTCCGCCTTTCGCTTTTCTCCACCCCGGCAGGAGGACCGATGACGACCTTCGTCGATCAGGTCACCCTGCATGTGCAGGGTGGCTCCGGCGGCAACGGCTGCACGTCGGTGCTGCGCGAGAAGTTCAAGCCCCTGGGCGGCCCGGACGGGGGCAACGGCGGGCGTGGCGGCGATGTCGTCGCCGTCGTCGATCCGTCGGTCACCACCCTGCTGGAGTTCCACCACGGTCCGCACCGCACCGCTACCAACGGCCGCCCCGGTCAGGGTGGTCATCGCAACGGCGCCACGGGCGACGACGTCATCCTTCGGGTGCCGTCGGGCACCGTGGTGAAGTCCGAGTCCGGTGAGGTGCTCGCCGATCTCGTCGGGGCGGGCGCGCGCTACGTGCTCGCTCAGGGTGGGCACGGTGGCCTGGGCAATGCGGCGCTGGCCTCGCCCAAGCGCAAGGCTCCCGGCTTCGCCCTCCTGGGCGAGCCCGGTGACCACCGCGATGTCGTTCTTGAGCTCAAGACCGTCGCCGACGTCGCCCTCGTCGGATTCCCCAGCGCCGGCAAGTCCAGCCTCATCGCCGCGATGTCGGCCGCTCGGCCCAAGATCGCCGACTACCCCTTCACCACCCTGGTGCCCAATCTCGGCGTCGTCACCGCCGGCGACACCGTCTTCACCGTCGCCGATGTTCCCGGGCTCATCCCGGGCGCCAGTCAGGGCAAGGGTCTGGGCCTGGAGTTCCTGCGGCATGTGGAGCGCTGCAGCGTGCTCGTGCACGTGCTCGACTGCTCGACCCTGGAGCCGGGCCGTGACCCCATCGCCGACCTCGACATCATCGAGGCCGAACTCGCGGCCTACGGCGGCTTGCAGGACCGGCCGCGTCTGGTGGCGCTGAACAAGATCGATGTCCCCGACGGGCGCACCCTGGCTGAGCTTGAGCGGCCGCTGCTGGAGGAGCGCGGCTATCGCGTCTTCGACGTGTCCGCGGCCACCCACGAGGGTCTGCCAGCGCTCGGCTACGCCATGGCCGACCTCGTGCGCCAGGCGCGTGCGGAGCGTGCGGAGGAGGAACGGGAGCGGGTCGTCCTCACTCCCGCAGCCGTCGATGAGGGCGCGTTCACCGTCACCCGCGAGCCCGACGGATTCCGCGTGCGCGGTCGACGCCCGGAGCGATGGGTGCGCCAGACCGACTTCGCCAACGACGAGGCCGTGGGTTACCTCGCCGACCGACTGGCGCGCCTGGGGGTCGAGGAGGCCCTGCTCAAGGCTGGTGCCGTGCCCGGTGTCGCCGTACTCATCGGCGGCGCCGATCCGGTGGTCTTCGACTGGTACCCCACGATCCACGACCTGCCCCACTCCGGTCCCCGTGGCACCGACACTCGGCTCGAGGCGCGCCTGGAGACGCTCAACGGCGACGAGGCGTACGACGCGGCAGATGCGGACGACGACATCGATGCCCCCGTCGAGGACCGCGCATGAGCATCTCCACGCGATCCCGGATCGCCACGGCCCACCGCCTGGTCGTGAAGATCGGCTCGTCATCGCTCACCACCCCCGACGGGCGCCTCGACGAAGTGCGCATTGCCGACCTGGCGGCGCGCATTGCCGAGCGCCGGGCGCGCGGTCATGAGGTGCTTCTGGTCTCCAGCGGCTCCATCGCGGCGGGATTTCCGGCCCTGGGCCTGGATCGCCGACCCACCGACCTGGCCACACAGCAGGCGGCTGCCTCGGTGGGCCAGGGCATGCTCATCGCGCGTTACTCGGCGGCATTCGCCGCGCACGGACTCACCGTGGCGCAGGTGCTGCTCACCGCGGCCGAGGTCGAACGTCGCAGCCAGTACCGCAACGCACAGCGCACGCTCTTCCGCCTGCTCGACCTGGGGATCCTCCCCATCATCAACGAGAACGACGCCGTTGCCACTGACGAGATCCGCTTCGGTGACAACGACCGCCTGTCGGCACTCGTCGCGCACCTCGTCGCTGCCGACGCACTCGTGCTTCTGTCCGACGTCGACGGGCTCTACGACGGTCCGCCGCAGGAGTCCGGCACCCAGCTCATCTCCGAGGTCCCCGACATCGCCGCGCTCACCGGCGTGCGCGTGTCCGGTCCGGGTGCCGCAGGGGTGGGCCTGGGCGGCATGCGCACCAAGGTCGACGCCGCCGGGATCGCCACGTCCGCCGGGATCCCGGTGCTCCTGGCCGGCTCGAGTGCGGTGGGGCAGGCACTGGGCGATGCGTCCGTCGGCACGGTGTTCCTGCCCACGGGCGAGCGCTCCTCCACACATCGCCTGTGGCTGCGCCATGCCACGTCGGCCGCGGGACAGGTGGTGCTCGACGATGGCGCTGTGACGGCTGTGCTCGAACGGCACTCCAGCCTCCTGCCGGCAGGAATCGTCCGCGTTGAGGGGACGTTCCTCGCCGGGGATCCGGTCGACCTAGTTGACCGAAACGGCCGCACGATCGCCCGCGGGCTGGTCAACTTTGACGCGTCGGAGCTGCCCAGCCTGCTGGGTCGCTCCACACGCGACCTGGCTCGCGAGCTCGGCCCGGAGTACGAAAGGGAGGTCGTCCACCGCGACGACCTTGTCATCCTGGTCGAGCCCGCCTAGCCCCGACGAGGGGGTGCGGATGGAACCCGTCACGCACCTGCATGCCGTGCCCGCCTATGAGCGGCTCATGTGGCACGTCACGCTCACGGTCGCCGGCCCGCACACCGACGATGCCGACATCCGCGCTGCACTGGAGCGGCTGAGCCACGAGCATCCGTTCCTGCTCTCGGGGCGCTACGCCAGTGATCGTGCCGAGATCCGCTACTGGGAGGAGGCCGTCGACGTGGCGGCCGCCCTCACCATGGCGGTGGCCCTGTGGGAGACCCACCGTGACTCCGCGCAGTTGCCGCCGTGGAGCGTGGTGGGCGTGGAGGTGCTCGACCGCGAGACCTTCCACCGCCGCGGCCGCACCATGCAGGAGGCCCACCCGCTCATCGCGGCCGGCCGGGTCGTTCCCTTCTAGGCCACGCGTACGCTGCGCGCATGACGCAGCTGGAGCAGGACTTCCGGGACATCGCCCTGCGGGCGCGCCAGGCCTCCTATGTGCTGCGACGCCTCACCCGACGTGAGAAGGATGCGGCGCTGACGGCCATGGCCGATGCCCTCGTCGCTCACGCCGACCGCATCTGCGCGGCCAATGCCGGCGACGTCGCACGGGCCCGCGAGAACGGCACGTCCGAGGCCATCATCGACCGACTCACTCTCACCCCGACACGCATCACCGCGATCGCCGATGCGCTGCGCGAGGTGGTGGCCCTGCCGGACCCGGTGGGCGAGGTCGTGCGCGGCTACACGCTGCCCAACGGCCTGCAGGTGCGCCAGCTGCGGGTGCCCCTCGGAGTCGTCGGAATGATCTACGAGGCCCGTCCCAACGTCACCGTCGATGCCGCGGGCCTGTCGCTGAAGAGCGGCAATGCGGCGCTTCTGCGCGGCTCCAGTTCGGCCCGCGACAGCAATGTCGCCCTGGTCGACGTCATGCGCGACGCGCTGGCCGCCGCCGGCATCACGCCTGATGCCGTCCAGCTGGTGCCGGGAGAGACCCACGAGTCCGTCGACGTCCTGCTCAAGGCGCGCGGCCTGGTCGACGTGCTCATCCCGCGCGGGGGCGAGTCGCTCATCCGCAACGTCGTCGATAACAGCATCGTGCCGGTGATCGAGACAGGCGTGGGCAACTGCCACGTCTACATCGATGCCGACGCCGATCTCGATATGGCCGTGCGCATCCTGCTCAACTCCAAGGCGCAGCGGGTGAGCGTGTGCAATGCGGCCGAGACCGTGCTCGTGCACCGCGACATCGCGGCGGAGTTCCTCCCGCGTGCCCTGGCGGCACTGGCCGACGCAGGCGTCACCCTCCATGCCGATGAGCGCTTCGCCATCCTGGCCACGGGCGGTCCGGCGTCGGTCGTGCCCGTGACCGACGACGACTGGGCCGCGGAGTACTACTCCCTGGACATCGCCGCCGGCATCGTCGACTCCCTCGACGATGCCATCGCGCACATCCGCCGCTGGTCGTCCGGGCATACCGAGGCGATCGTGAGCAACAATCAGGCGGCGATCCGGGAGTTCACCTCGGCCATTGACTCCGCGGCGATCATGGTCAACGCCTCTACCCGCTTCACCGATGGCGGGGAGTTCGGCTTCGGGGCTGAGATCGGCATCTCCA
>CAYFLO010000125.1:0-5388 GCA_964343995.1 uncultured Bifidobacteriaceae bacterium | reverse complement strand
TCGCGGCCTGGGGCCCGATCGTGCTGGAGCTCAATGCCGTGCACGAGATCGATGCCGGGCTGGCCGAGCTCCTGCAACCGGTCCCGGGTGCGGTGAGCCACGTGTCGTGGCTGGCACCGGACCTCGACGCCGAGGTGGCGAGACTCGCCGAGCACGGCTGCACCCTCATCAACACCGCGCAGACCGGCCCGGTCTCGGTGGCGTGGGTGACCGGCGGGCGCCTGCTGCCGCACCCGATCGAGGTTCACCTCGACACCGAATTCATGCGCGGGATGCACGGGCGCCTGGTCGCACTCGCCGACGGCTGGGACCGCGCGGACGGCACCGGGCTGCGCCGACCGATGGGGCCTCCGCCCGCCTGACGCACACCTCCGCGTGACCTCGCTCATCGCAGCCGCGCCAACACCGGTGCGACGTCGGGAGCCGAGCCTGCCGGCATGATCGTCGAGACGATTCCGTACTTCTCGCGGCGGCGCAGCAGCTCCTCGGCGATGGCGCCCGGGCTTCCGGCAAGCACGTGCGGCAGCCGGGCCACCGCCTCCACCCCCAGGTCGGCGGCCACGCGCTGAGCGAACGGATTGGTCGGCAGCGCCCGGCGCACCGCCTCGACCGGATCGTCGGCGCCCGTCGCCACGAGCACGACCGACAGCTCGCGCACCGCAGGGGAGTCGCCGAGCATCGCGATCTTCGCGGGCAGCACCTCGTCGGTCGGCCCGGAGTCGCGCAGCGTGAGCAGGTTGACGATGTCAGCCATACGCGCGGCCAGCGCGAGCATGTGCGGCTGCGCCCCACCCATGCGCAGCGGGATCGGCTGCTGCACCGACGGCACCCGCGGCATCGCGTCGATGGTCACGTACTCCCCGCGCAGGGTGAACGGCCCCGGAGCGTCGCTGGTGATTCCGCGCACCGCCTGCGCCACCTCGGCCAGCCGCGCGATGCGCTGGCCCGCCGGCGCGTAGGCGATGCCGGCCCAGCGGTACTCCGCCTCGTTCCAGCCCGCTCCCAGGCCCAGCTCGTAGCGCCCGTCGCTCACGCGATCGAGCGACGCCACATCGCACGCGAGCACGGCCGGCTCGCGCAGGTCCTGGTTGGCGATCATCGTGGTGAAGCGCAGGGTGGACGTGACCGCAGCGGCCGAGGCGAGGGCCGGCAGCCACGCCAGTCGTGCCACGTGCGCGCCGCTGAGGTCGAGGTGGTCGGTGAGGGCGAGCAGGTCGAAGCCGTCACCTTCGGCGCGACGGGCATCCTCGTGAAGGCCGGCCCGATCGGCCGCCGACGTCAGCAGCCCGAACCGCAGATCGCTTGCAGTGCTTGAGGTGCTCACGGCTCGTACCCCGTGTAGTTCTCGGCCAGGCTCGCTGCGGCGTCGCGCGAGGTGGCTACGTAGCGCAACTGCGCCAGCTGGATCTGCTTCATGAACTCCGCGTCGTGGTCGGACGGATCGCCGGTGTGCAGCATCGAGGTCATCCACCACGAGAAGTGCGTGGCGCGCCACACCCGCGCGAGGGCGGCATCGGAGTAGGCGTCGACGAGATCGTCGTTGCCCTCGAGCAGGAAGCGGCCGAGAGCGCGCGAGAGCCGGGTGACGTCGGCGATGGCGAGGTTGAGGCCCTTGGCGCCGGTGGGCGGCACGATGTGCGCGGCATCGCCGGCCAGGAACAGCCGACCGTGGCGCATCGGTGCGCTGACGAAACTGCGCATCGGTGTGATGCCCTTCTCCAGCGTGGGGCCGGAGTTCAGCGTCCATCCCGGAAGCGCCATGCGCGTGGCCAGGGCCTCCCAGATGCGGTCGTCGGACCAGTCCTCGATGCGCTCATCGGGACCCACCTGCACGTACAGCCGGCTCACCTCCGGCGAGCGCATGCTGTGCAGCGCGAATCCGTCCGGGTGCCAGGCGTAGATGAGCTCATCGGTCGACGGCGCCACCTGGGCCAGGATCCCCAGCCACGCGAATGGGTAGGTGCGCTGCCACACCGTGCGCACGTCGTCGGGGATGGTCGCGCGACTCACACCGTGGAAGCCGTCGCATCCGGCGACGACGTCGCAAGTGATCTCCTGACGTGTGCCGGTGGCGTCGGTATACGTGATGCGCGGTGCATCGGTCGTGTGATCCTCGATGCGCACGTCCTGCGCCTCGAAGACGATCTCCTGCCCGGCCTCCAGGCGAATCCGGTAGAGGTCCTTGGTGAGCTCGGTCTGCCCGTAGACCCACACCGACTGCCCACACAGATCGGGGAAGTCCAGGCGGTGCCGCTCGCCGGGCCACTGAAGGTAGATGCCGTCGTGGCGCATCCCCTCGCGGTGGAGCCGGTCGGCGACACCGGCATCGGTGAGGGTCTGCACCGCGCCGTGCTCAAGCACGCCGGCGCGCACCCGCGCCTCGACGTACTCCCGCGAGCGGTTCTCGACGATGACGGAGTCGATGCCCAGCTGGGCCAGGAGGTGGGACAGCAGCAGGCCGCTGGGACCCGCCCCGACGATGCCGACCTGCGTGCGCATGGGCGGATCGTGCTCGTCAGCGCCGACGCGGGCCAGCACCCTTTTCCGGTGAGTGGAAGGCGCGGGTGAGTGCGGCGGACGCCACCTGAAGCGTGGGCGCGTGCCGGGTCAGCCGACCGCGGGCGGACGCGACCACCAGGCCCAGGGCGGCGATGACGGTGCCGGCGCCGTCGTGCACCGGCACCGCGATCGAGCACGTGCCCAGGGTCATCTCCTCGGCGGTCGTGGCGTAGCCCTGTCGGCGGATCGCGGTGATCTCGCGGGCCATTCGGCCGCGCTCGGTGATCGTGTAGCGCGTGACCGGGGTGAGGTGGGCGAGCGCGGCGTCGATCTCGTCGTCGGGCAGGTGCGCGAGAAGCACCTTGCCCACGCCGGTGGCATGGAGGGGGAGTCGACCACCCGGGCGACTCACGAGCGGCACTGACCCGGGGCCGTGGATGCGCTCGATGTAGAGCGCCTGCCCCTCGGACAGCACGGCCAGTTGCACGTTCTCGTGCGTGGCCTCGTAGAGGTCCTGCATCGTCGGCAGCGCCGCTTCGCGCAGTCCGCGCTGGACTGGTGCCAGCGTGCCCAGCTGCCACAGGCGTCGACCGATGCCATAGCTGCCATCGGCCTCGCGCTCCAGTGCCCCCCAGGCGGCGAGCTCACCGACAAGCCGGTGCGCGGTGGTGAGCGGGAGGTCGGCCCGGCGGGCCAGGTCGGACAGCGCCAGGCGCGGATGGTCCTCGTCGAAGGCACCCAGGACGGCCAGGGCGCGCGACGTCACGCTGGGGCCTGCTGCCGCTGCCGTGGCCATATCCAGACTCCCTGCGCGTGCGGACCTCTTCCGCTCACAGGAAGTGTGCCGTGCCTCGGGCGCCCATGTGCCCCGTACGCTCCGGCTCGTGACCACGGTCGACGTGCACGCCCACGCGATGCCGATGCCGCTGCTGGAGTGGCTGGCCGGCGAGGGCCTGGCCGACCTCTCGGGCGTCGACCGCACGGCGGAATCCGGCGTCATCCGCCTGGATCCGCAGGTGAGCGGCGTGGCCGCCGGAGTGCCGCTGCCCCTGGCCCGCACGATGTGGGACGTGCCGGCGCGCCTGGCCGAGCTGGACGCCGCGCGCATCGACGTGCACGCGGTGAGCCTGCCGCCGTTCCTGGCCTGCTCGATGATGGTCGATGCCGACCTCGCCGTGGAGATCGTGCGCCGCGGCAACGACGCGCTGCTGGAGTTCGTCGGTGCGGCGCCCACGCGACTCGTTGCCCTGGGCACCGTGCCCCTGGGTGTGGAGGCGGCCGCCGACGAGGCCGCGCGCATGCTCGATGCCGGGGCGCGCGGTGTGGCCCTGGGCACGCGCGGCGCCGGACGCGAGCTCGACGATCCCGTGCACGAGCCGCTGTGGCAGCTGCTCGCCGAGCGCCGCGCCTTTGCATTCGTGCACCCCAGCGGCGTGCCCGACGCCGCGCGTCTGCGCGACTTCTACCTGCCGCAGCTCGTGGGCTACCCGGTGGAGACCGCGATCGCGATGGCCCGCCTCACCTTCGCCGGCGTGCTCGAGCGGCATGCGCTCGTGCTGTGCCTGGCCCACGGCGGTGGCTGCCTGCCGTGGCTGCGCGGCCGGTTGGATTTGGGCTGGCAGCGCAAGGAGGTCTCGCACACGACCCCCGAGCCCCCCAGCGGCTACCTGCGCGACCTGTACTACGACACCGCGGTGTTCTCCGGTGCGGTGCTCGGCCACCTTGTCTCGGACATGGGTGCCGACCACGTGCTCCTGGGCACCGATTTCCCGTTCGACCTCGCCGACCGCGATCCGCTGCTGTCGATCGGCGAGCTGGCGCTGCCGGCAGCGTCGGCTGCGGCGATCGCCGGTGGCACGGCCGCCGCACTTCTGGGCCTGGACGCGGGAGCCGCGCGATGAGCTGGTTCGAACTGCACCGCTGCGCCTACGGCTGGGTGCGCGCCACCGAGTCTGGCGGCCGCTTCGACGTGACCGAGTACGACCTGACCGATGTCGAGCGAGCCGCATTCGACGCCCGCGATGTGGCGGCGCTGTACGGCCTGGGCCTGCACCCGGTGCTCATCAACCGCTTCGCGCGCCAGGCCGGCTACTCCCGCGACGAGTACCGCGCGCTGCTGGCGCCCTACGCGACCGAGACCACCAGGAGGGGCCGATGGCAGACCTCGTCCTCGTAGCCGCATCGAGTCACGCGCCGATGATGGCCTCGGCTCGGGACTCCGCCGACCCGGGCATGGCCGACCGGTTCTTTGCCGCGGTCGGACACCTGCGCGAGCGGGTCGCCCAGGAGCGCGTCGACACCATCGTGCTGCTGTCCAACGAGCACTTCACCAATTTCTTCCTGGAGTCGTTCCCTCAGCTGTGCCTGGGAGTGGGGGAGCGCAATCGCGGTCCGGCCGAGGGGTGGCTGGGCATCGAGCAGGACTGGGTTGTCGGCGATCCTGACCTGGCGCTGCCGATGGCGCACAGCCTGCTCGCCAACGGAGTCGATGTGGCGTTCTCGCACGGGCTCGACATGGACCACGGGATCATGACGGTCTTCCACGAGCTCGATCCGCAGCGGCGCACGCGCCTGGTTCCGCTCGTGCAGAACTGTGCCGTCGCTCCGCTCGTGCCGCTGCGTCGATCGTGGGATCTCGGGCTGGCACTGCGCGCGGCGATCGAGGCGGCACCGGTGGACCGTCGGGTCGCCCTCATCGCTGCGGGCGGACTGTCGCACTGGGTGGGGCACCCGCGCGTGGGTGACATCGACGAGGAGTTCGACCGCTGGTTCCTGGACCGCCTGGCCGCGGGCGATCGGGACGCCTACCTGGACATGGCCGACGACGAGATTGAGCTGGCCGGCAACGGCGCCCATGAGATCCGCAGCTGGGTGGCGGCCGCGGCCGCC
>CAYFLO010000124.1:3122-5392 GCA_964343995.1 uncultured Bifidobacteriaceae bacterium | reverse complement strand
CGATCGCACTGAGATCGAGGGTGATGACACCGTCGACGGCCGGGTACCCGCCGCCGGCCCACGCCCCGGCCATCTCCTGACCGCTGAAGAGCAGGTTGGGGTGGGTGTTGGTGACGACGAAAGGCGACAGCCGCGGATTGGTGTCGAAGAACGGGTTGGCGGCCGGACCCCACCACGAGACCGGGGCGTTGAGCGGGGGGAACAGCTGCGTGCTCGTCTGGCCCTTGATGGGGATGGAGATGCGGCCGTCGTCGAACTCGACCATGAGCAGGGTGAGCGGGGCGCCGCCGGCCGCGCGCATCTCAGCCTGGTTGTCGATGGCGACCAGGTAGCGGCGCGGCCCGTTGGATCCCAGTGCGTCGGGCAGTGCGGGGGCGATGTCGCGCAGCGCGCCCACCGCCTGACGCACCGGCTTCATCTCCTTCAGCGCCTTCGCGCGCACCTTGTCGAGCAGTGACGCCGGCCGGGAGTCGGCCTGGATCGCGGTGAGCTCGGCGGTGGCTTTCGCCAAGCCGGCGTCAGCCGCGGCCACCTTGGCCGGCAGGTCGGTGAGGCGCTTGAGGTCGATGGCTCCGTCATGGAAGATGCGCGGCCCGCCGCTCTTGCCCGACAGGTCGCCGTAGAGCTGGAGCAGAGTCGCGGTGCTGTCGGCCACCTGCACCGACGCATCACCGAGCAGACGCCAGTTGGTGATCGCCGTCGACACCCGCGGCACGCGGGCGAGCACGTCGAGCTGCGGATTGTGCGAGGAGTCCTGCACCTCCAGCGCCGCGGCCTTGGCCGCCTGCACCTCGCCCTGGGCCTGGGCGTAGGTGCCGGACGTGAGGCCGTTGGCCGCGCCCGTGAGGTGAGTCTGCAGTCCCACGCCGCCCTGGGCCACATGCACGACCGAGGTGACCAGCCCCACCTGCAGCCACAGCACGAAGGCACCGGCGGCGATGGCGATGAGAAGGCCGACGGCAATGAGCAGTCGGCGGGCGATCACTTCGCGAGTATAGGTAGGGCGACCCGGCGTTCTGGGCCGTGCTTATTGGCCGCTGTCGCCCTCATCAATGGGTGGCCCGGGGGTCTCGGTGACCGGGCACTCCCCGTGCCAGTAGCTGCTCGTCGGCTCCGGCATCGGCATGCCCGGGTGCCCACTCATCCACGCGGTGGCCTCATCGAGCCGCGCCCGGTTGGCATCGCGGCCGCCTTGCGTCGACAGGTCCCATCCGCACGCCTGCGTGCTCCCGCCGCACGCGGTGAGCAACGCCATGCCCAGGAGTCCGACGACCACAGCCGCAGCCGCGCGAGGCACAGGCACGAGAGGGCTGCTGCGTCAGTACGCGCCGCGGCCCAACAGGACCGCCTTGACCGTCTTGGCGACGATGACGAGGTCGAGCGCGGGCGACCAGTACTCCACGTACTCCAGGTCCAGACGCATACGCTCGTCCCAGTCGACGTTCTTGCGGCCCGACACCTGCCACAGGCCGGTGAGGCCGGGCTTGGTGAGGTGGCGGCGGTGGTCGACGTCGCCGAGCAGCGGCATCTCGTCGACGAGCACCGGTCGCGGGCCCACGAGCGACATCGATCCGGCGAGCACATTGACGACCTGCGGCATCTCGTCGATCGACCAGCGGCGCAGGAACCGGCCGAACCGTGTGATGCGCGGGTCGTCGCGGTAGCGCTCGGAGATCGACTCGTCCGGTGCGCCGATGACCTCGTCGCGGATCTGGTCGGAGCCCACGTACATCGTGCGGAACTTGGAGATGCGGATGAGGTCGCCGCCGCGGCCGACGCGCTGCTGCACGTAGAACATCGGGCCCGGGCTAGTGAGCTTGATGCCGATCGCGGCGATGATCATGAACGGCAGGAAGACGCAGAACAGGATCGAGCCGACGACGAGGTCGAGCAGGCGCTTGATCGCGCGCTTGGGACCGGTGAGGTGCGGCTCGTCGAGGTGGAGCAGCGGCAGGTCGGCGGCCATGCGCATGGTCACGCGCGGGCCGGCGACGTCGCCCACCGTGGGGGCGACGAGGAGATCGACGCGGGTGGTAGCCCTCGCGTGGACGTTGCCTTCCTCAGCAAGACGAAGTGGCGTCGGTTCTTCCGGTGGCACGACTCAGGCGACGTGTGGAGCGAGGAGTACGCGGAGCAGATCAAGAAGGTCTGCGACCACTTCAACCCCTTGAAGAAGGGGCGTGGCACCCCGACGCTCTTCTGGATGCCGACGCGCGCTTGGGCCTCGTCTGGTTCTGCGAAGTGGGTCGCGGTCAACGACGACCCGAAGA
>CAYFLO010000124.1:0-3112 GCA_964343995.1 uncultured Bifidobacteriaceae bacterium | reverse complement strand
GGCCGGCGACGTCGCCCACCGTGGGCGCGACGAGAGGAGATCGACACGCGGGCCCTCCAGGCGCCAGGCCAGACGCTGGATGACCTTCTGGCCCAGGGCCGGGGAGCCGGCGACGGCCACGGTGTCGGCGTCCTCCAGCGAGATGCACGCCATGACCTCGTCGAGCCAGACGTCGATCTGCTCCTCGGAGGCGTCCAGCGGCGGCTCGTTGAGCACGTCGACGACGGTGAAGCCGGCCACCGGATCGCGGTCGAGCAGGTCGACGACATCACTGCGCGCGGGCTCCGAGCCGATGACGACGGTGCGGTGCAGGAAGTGCCCGTACTTGCGCTCGTTGCGCAGCCAGGCCCGCAGGCTCCAGCGCACGAGCAGCAGCAGCACGATGCCGACGGCGAAGGTGATGAGGACGAACCCGCGCGAGAGGTCGACCTTGAACGCGAAGGCTGCGATGGCGGTGGCCGCCAGCACCGTCACCGAGATGGCGACGACGCGCTTGAACTCCTCCGAGCCGACGCCCAGGATGCGGGTGTCGTAGGCGCCGCGGAACACCATCACCAGAATCCACGTGACGGCGATGACGATGGTGATCGACAGGTAGGTGGGGTCGTTGAGCTCCACCGAGTACGGGATCGACCAGCGCAGGATGAACCCGGCCAGGCAGGCCACGAGGATCGCCAGTACGTCGAAGATGACGGCGCGGGTGACGTAGACCTTCAAGGGGTCGCGGCGCAGGTGCGGCCGGTCGCGGTGGGAGTGGGCCTCGGCCCAGCCGATGCGGCTGGGCATACGCAGCGGGACGGTGTGGTGCAGGTCGTCGGGCGGGGATGCCGCGTTGCTGGGGTCGTCCGGCCGCTGCTCAGGTCTGTCGAGTGCCACGTTCACCTCCCGGCTGCCACTCACCTCGCTGCCGCCTCACGGTAGCAGCGCACAGGGGTCGGCCCCCGTCCCCACGAGGGGAACGGGGGCCACGTAGCCGGGTCGTGACCTACTGGTACACGAGTCGGACGGGAACCTCAGTGAGCGTGATCTGGCTGCCACCGGAGGTCTCCTGGCAGTTCTGCAGCGGGTCGCACGCGAGGGCCACGCCCTGGGGCACGGTGTACTGCGCGTCGCCCTTCTCGGCCCAGGCGACGGTCGACTTGCCACCCGCGAGCGAGAAGTCGCACGTGACCGTGCCACTGGCCTCCTGGCAGCCGTTGAACGACTGCCCGACGACCCAGTTCTGCAGGGCGAAGAAGCCCTGCTCGGCGTCGGAACCGGGGTACGCCTGGATGCCCAGGAGCTGGTACGGCTTCTGCGTCCAGATGTACCAGTACGAGCGGGCCACGCCGTAGCGCAGATCGTCGATGTAGGTGCGCACGACCCAGCCGGCCGCCTTGGCGCCGGTGATGTCCTGCTTGGGCTTGTCCGGGCCCGGACCGGCCAGGCCGTAGTTGAGCTCGGTGTCCCACAGCGGGATGGTCGCCGGAGCACCCGCACTCTTCAGGTACTCCTGCACCGCCTTGATCGCCACACCGCGCTCGACCGGGTCACCGGACGCCGTCGGGTAGGTGTGGATCGCCATGACGTCGACCGGCCAGTTCTTGGCCGCGAGGGCCTTGAGGTACGCCGGGTAGAAGTTCGTGAACGACGACGCCAGACGCGTGGACGGCGATGCCGACACGACCTGCGCCGCCGGGTCGATCTTCTTGATGATGTCGTAGGCGCGCTTGGTGAGATCGGCCATCTCCTCGGGAGTGCCGTTCCAGAACGTCTTGAGGTTGGCCTCGTTCCAGATCTCGTACGCGGTGATGCGTCCCTTGTAGCGGGTGACGACCTCGGTGACGTACTGGTCCCACGCGTTGAGGTCCTTCGGTGCGCTTGCCGCTCCCGCCTGCGGGTAGTCGGTGGCGTTGACCGTCTTGGCGTTCCACTTGGGCGTGGTGCCCAGGACGAGGGTGATGTCGGTCATGCCCTTGGACTTGGCGTTCTCCAGGGCACCCTCGAGGTTGTCCCACTTGTAGACGCCGGGCGCGGTCTCGATCTGCGACCACGCGGTGCCGTTGTCCCACAGACGCAGCGACCCGAACGGGGCCGACGGCCAGGCGCCGCCCTCGGCACCCTCGACGTGCATGCCGACGAGCGCGGCCTTCACGCCGTTGGGGTCTGCCGCCGGGGCGCTGGAGCCCGAGGGCGCCGGCGCGGGGGCCGTGGACGAGGACGCGTCGGACCCGCCCGACGAGCAGCCGGCCAGAAGGACGGCGCCCGTCGCGACGAGGCTGACGAGGGCTAGCTGAGCGGTGCGGAGTTGAACCACGTCGGCATGCTCCCAATCGTGACCTTGGAACCGGGGGTGACGGGCATGCACTGCCCGAGGGCATTGCACGACCACAGGGCGTTGTTCGGCACCGTGAAGGTACCTGACCCCTTGGAGGCCCAGGCCCACACCTGCGGGTTGACGTTGTCGCCGGTCTGGCAGGTGTTGACGGCACCCGTCGTGCACGAGAAGAACTTGCCGTTCAGGGTCTTGTAGACCGTTGCGTAAGCGGCCGCAGCGGCGCTGCCGTCACCCATGGGCACACCGACCAGGCCGGGGTTGCCGTTCCACGAGTACCAGTAGGTGCGCGTGACGCCCAGGCGCACACTGTCGAGGTAGGTCTGAGCGACGTAGGCCGCGGCGTCGCCGCCGTCGATCGTGCGGTGCTTGTCCTTCTTCGTCGGACCGGCGATGCCGTAATTGACCTCGGTGTCCCACAGCGGCAGACCCGGCACACCGGCCTTGGCCATGTCGCCCTCGACCTGCTGGATGTACAGCGCGCGGTCACCCGGCGTGCCCTTGGCCGGCGGGTAGAAGTGCGCCGAGATGTCGGTGACCGGCCAGCCCTGACCGCCGAGGGCGCGCAGGTAGGCCGGGAAGAACTTCTTGTAGGCGCTCTGCAGACGCACCGTGGAGCTGGCCGCGACGATGCGGGCCGTGGGGTCGTTCTGGCGGATGATCTGCGCGGCCGCGGCGGTCAGCTGGGCCATCTGCTGCGGGGTGCCCTGCCAGAACGTCTGCAGGTTCGCCTCGTTCCAGATCTGGTACGCGTCGATGGAGTTCGCGTAGCGCTTGGTGACGGCGTCAACCCACGCG
>CAYFLO010000123.1:2717-5393 GCA_964343995.1 uncultured Bifidobacteriaceae bacterium | reverse complement strand
CGCTACGGGCCGATGATGAAGATGGCCGACGACACCGTGCTGTTCAAGTACATCGTGCGCCTGTGCGCCAAGCGCCACGGCTTCAACGTCTCGTTCATGTCCAAGCCGTTCCTGCTCGAGGCCGGCAACGGCATGCACATCCACCAGTCGCTGACCAAGGACGGACGCAACGTCTTCGCCGAGCACGACGAGGACACTCCCCTGGGCAACTCCACGATGCGCCGCTATCTCACCGGCCTGCTCGCGCACCACAAGGAGCTCCAGCTGGTCATGACGCCGACGATCTCCGGCTACAAGCGCGTGCAGGACTACTCGTTCTCACCCACGCAGGTCACCTGGGGTCTGGACCACCGGCTCGTCGGTGTGCGCTCGATCGTCGGGCACGGGCAGGGCAACCGGCTGGAGAGCCGGTGGGCCGGGGCCGACGCCAACCCCTACCTGGTCCTGGCCAGCGTGCTGGCCGCCGGCCTGGACGGGCTGGAGAACGACTACGACCTCCTGCCGATGGTCGTCACCGATCCGCATGTGGATCCGCAGTGGGACCGACTCCCGGACACCCTCGACGGCGCGATCGCGAACTTCGACACCCCGTTCAATCGCAGCGTGTTCGGCGATACGTTCGTGACCAACTACCTGCTCATGCAGCGTCACGAGCTGGAGGAGTTCACCCAGAACGCCGATGCGAGCGAGGATGTCAGCCAGTGGGAGATCACCCGCTACCGAGCCGTGGTCTAGCCGACGTGCCGCGAGTCCTGCTCATCAGCCATGAGCCGATCGGCGAACCCGGACTGGTGGGGCGGATCCTGGTCGAGCGGGGCTGCGAGACCGAGCTGCACGTGGTGCTCGCCGATCCCGAGCATCCCAACGTCGACTATCCCGACCCGCAGCAGTTCGACGCGGTCATCGCCTTCGGCTCGTTCTCCAGTGCGTACGACCCGGCGGCGCGACCGTGGGTCGACCCGGAGGTCGACCTCATCCGCGGGATGCTCGCCGACGATGTGCCCTATCTGGGCGTGTGCTTCGGGGGCCAGCTGCTGGCAGAGGCGCTCGGCGGAACCGTCGAGGCGGCGCCGACCGGACACGACGAGATCGGCTTGGTGACCTTCGACGAGGCCGACGGTGTTCCCGCGGGTCCGTGGGTGACGTGGCACGGCGATCGCGTCACCCTCCCGCCGGATGTCGACGTGCTCGCCCGCAACGACCACGCCATCCAGGTCTTCCGCAAGGGCCGCGCGGCCGGGACCCAGTTCCATCCCGAGGCCGACACCGCGATCTTCACGACCTGGGCGACGATCGGGGCCGACCACATCCCGGCCGGGCGTGACGGTGCGACCCTGATCTCCGATGTCGCGGCGTCCGAGGCCGCTCTCCGCGCGAACTGCGAGGCGCTCGTCGACTGGTTTCTTGCTGAGGTCGCCGGAGTCTCCGCAGCGTCGTGACACCGCCGCGACTAGGTTGACGGCATGCCCAACACCGCGCGACCTGCCCACGGGGAGGGGCGCGACGCCATCCTGCAGGCGGCGATCACGGTGGTGGCCACCAAGGGGCTTCGCGGCCTGACCTTTCGAGCCGTGGCCGCCGAAGCCGGCGTGAGCCACGCGCTCATCACCTACTTCTTCCCCACCCGCGACCACCTCATCCACGAGGCCATGCGCGTGGCATCGACCAACACCGCCGAGGCCACCCTGGATCCGGCGCGCGGCCTGGGACTTGCGGCCATCACCGAGGAGTTCCCGCGCTCGATCCGTGCGCAACTGGAGAACCAGGCCTTCCAGTACGAGCTCACTCTGGAGGCGTGCCGTCAGCCGGCGCTGTACGCCGACGCGATCGAGCTCATCGAGACCAACCTGGCCGCACTCGACCGCTACCTGCGCAGCCTGGGGGTGGCGACCACCCCCGGCCTTGTGCGCGTGATCTACGCGGCACTCGACGGGTTGGTGCTGCAGGAGTTGCTCGCGTCGGCCGCGCAGGATGCCGGTGTCGACCTCGCCGCCAAGGCGCGCTACCTCGGCACGGCGCTGGAGGACGGCGCCCTCGACGAGCTCGTCGCGTGGATCACCGATGCGTTGCCGACGGCTACGGTCACCGCTATCGTCGCGGAGCGTCACGCGGATCCGTCCGCATCTTGAGACCAAGGAGCACGATGCCCCGCCACGCCGAGATCGCCGGAGCGGGAGTCGCCGGCCTCGGTCTTGCCTGCCGCCTGCGACAGTTGGGCTGGACGGTGCGGGTGCACGAGCGCGCCGCCGAGGTGCGCGACGGCGGTGCGGCGATCTCGCTCGGACAGAACGGGGTCGATCCCCTCCGCCTCATCGGCGCCCTTGACGAGGCCCTCGTCGGCGGCTGTGCGGTCGACTACTGGAACATCATGGATCACCGCAGGCGGGTGCTGCAGGAGGACCATGTCCGCTCCGAGCTGTACTCCATTCCCCGCAGCTCGATGCTGCGCTCGGTGTACCAGCGGGCGCTGGAGCTCGGAGCCGAGGTCGTCACCGGGTCACCGGTACGCGGCTACGACGACCACGCGCTCGTGCTGGAGAACGGGAATCTCGCCGGACGTCTGCGGACGAGGGGACATGCCCGCGTGAAGGAGTTCGAGTCCATGGATCCCACCGCGGAGTTCATGCGCGCGATGGAGCCGTTGTTGTCGTGAGGATCCTCTACGTGGTCCAGCGC
>CAYFLO010000123.1:0-2707 GCA_964343995.1 uncultured Bifidobacteriaceae bacterium | reverse complement strand
GTCACCGGGTCTCCGGTACGCGGCTACGACGACCACGTGCTCGTGCTGGAGAACGGAGAGCGCCTGCCGGCCGATCTCGTCGTCGGCGCCGACGGTGCGTGGTCGCAGATGCGTCAGTCCTTTGCCGACCACGGCGTGCGGGTGGAGGTCATCGACCTGGAGACGGCCGGTCTGCGCGCCAACATGCCGCGCGGGGAGGGTGATCCCACCACCGGCATGTGGGAGTGGCTGAGCGGACAGCGGCGAGTCGGACTCCTGCCCCTCAGTGACGGCCTCACCTATATCTACATGTTCGCCGCGAAGGACGACCTCGTCGGCCGGCGCACGCCGATCGACGTCGAGTCGTGGTCGCAGTCCTTCCCGCACCTGCGCGGGGCCTTCGAGCGGGTGCCCGCCGATGCCACCTACCGCGACATCCTGGAGGTGCACTGCAGCACCTGGGTCCTGGACAACGCGGTGCTCCTGGGCGATGCCGCCTTCGGTATGGCCCCCAACCTGGGGCAGGGCGCCTGCACCGGCCTTCAGGCCGGAATGTCGTTGGCAGCGGCCGTCGACTCGGCCTCCGATATCCCCGCGGCCCTCGTTGCATGGGAGCGCAGCGAGCGTCCGCATGTCGACTACGTGCAGAAGTGGTCGGGGCGCTACAGCCGCTGGTGCTCGCACACCCCCACGTGGGCCACGCCGGTGCGATCGCTGGTCTTCACCACCTGGGGCCGGTCCAAGCGACTCCAGCGTCGGTTCGCCGGAGTCGAGGCGCGCGGCACCGCTGTCGCCTGAGCCAGCATGATTCGCGAGCGGGCGGCGTGAAGGACAACGTCAGGCGCGGTCGACGATCCGGGCGATGACGTCGGCGTCGTGCTCGCCCACGGCGGGGATCGCGGCGGTGGCGTCGGGCATGTCGCTGATGGTGAACGGCGCATCGAGCATCTCGATGACTCCGTGCTCGGTGGCGACGTCGCCGAAGCGTCCGCGCGCACGCAGCTGATCGTGTCGCCAGACCCCGGCGAGGTCGTTGACCTGGGCCACGGCGATGCGAGCGGTGGCGAGTCGCTCGCGCGCCTCCGACGCCGGCAGCGCGGCCAGCCGTGCGGTGATGATCGCCTCGACCTCGTCGACGTGAGCGATGCGGTCGGCGTTGGTGGCGAAGCGGGTGCCAAGGGACGGATCATCGAGCACCTGCTCGGCCATCGCGCGCCACTCGGTGTCGTTCTGCACGGCGATGAGAACGGTGCTGCCATCGTGCAGGGCGAAGGTGCCGTACGGCGCGATGGCGTGGTGGCGGCGGCCGGTGCGTGGGGCCTGGCCATCGCCGTAGACCGCGGCGTACATCGGCGCGGACATCCACTCGGCGAGCGACTCCAGCATCGACACCTCGATGGCCGCGCCCTCGCCGGTGCGCTCGCGGCGCACGAGAGCGGCGAGGATCGAGGTGAGCGCGTACATGCCGGCGGAGATGTCGGCCACCGAGAAGCCGGCCTTGCCCATCTGCTCGCCGTCGCCGTTGACCGAGAAGACGCCCGCCTCGGCCTGGATCGCCAGGTCGTAGGCCTTGTCGTCGCTGCGCGGTCCGCCCGCGCCGTAGCCGGAGATCTCGCAGGCGATGAGGTGCGGATGGCGGGCGTGAAGGGCGGTGGCGCCCAGGCCGCGGCGTGCGGCGGCCGCGGGGGAGACGTTGTGCACGAACACGTCGGCGCCGGCGATGAGCCGGTCGAGCAGGGCGGCATCGTCGTCGGAACCGAGGTCCACCACCACGCTCTGCTTGCCGCGGTTGGTCCACACGAAGAAGGCGGAGTTGCCGTTGACGACCGAGTCGTAGTGCCGGGCGAAGTCGCCCTCGGGACGCTCCACCTTGATGACGGTGGCGCCGAGGTCGGCGAGGTGCCGGGTCGCCAGCGGCGCGGACACGGCCTGCTCCAGCGACACCACCACGATGCCCGCCAGGGGAGCCGTCATCTGCGCCTCGCGGTCGGCTAGTAGGACTTGGGCAGCCCGAGCACGTGCTGCCCGAGGAACGCCAGAACGAGATTGTTGTTGATCGGCGCGGTCTGGTACAGCCGGGTCTCGCGGAACTTGCGCTCGACGTCGTACTCCACGGCGAAGCCGAAGCCACCATGGGCATCGAGGGACGCATTGGCCGCCTCCCAGGAGGCCTCCGATGCCAGGAGTTTGGCCATGTTGGCCTCGGCGCCGCAGGGGAGCTTGGCGTCATAGCGCGCGGCGGCGTCGTAGCGCACGAGATCGGCCGCGCGCAGGTGCGCGTAGGCCTTGGCCAGCGGGAACTGCACGCCCTGGTTGCGTCCGATCGGACCGCCGAACACCTCGCGGGAGTTCGCGTAGGCCACCGCGCGGTCGAGCAGGAAGCGTCCGTCGCCGATGCACTCCGACGCGATGAGGATCCGCTCGGCGTTCATGCCGTCGAGGATGTAGCGGAACCCGCGCCCCTCCTCGCCGATCAGGGAGTCGCCGGGAATGACGACGTCGTCGAAGAACACCTCGGTGGTGTTGTGATTCATCATCGTGCGGATGGGCGAGATGGTGAGCCCGGGCAGGTCGCGCATGTCGAACAGGAACACCGACAGGCCCTCGGTGGGCTTGGCGCACTGGTCGATCGGCGTGGTGCGGGCGAGCAGGACCATGAGGTCGGAGTACAGGGCCCGCGAGGTCCAGATCTTCTGGCCGTTGATGCGCCAGGTGCCGTCGGGCTGGC
>CAYFLO010000122.1:0-5396 GCA_964343995.1 uncultured Bifidobacteriaceae bacterium | reverse complement strand
TGTTCACCACGCCCGGGGGATCCTCCGAGGCGATTCGCATCTACCTGGCGCGCGGGCTCACACCGCTCGCCGGCGGCCGGCTGCACACGAACGAGGCTGAGGAGGCCCACCTGCCGCGCGTCTTCGTGCCACTTGAGGAGGCACGTGACCTTGTGCTGTCCGGAGCGATCGGATGCACGTCGACGGTGTCCGGCATCCTGGCGGCCTGGGCCGCACGGGAAGCCGGATGGCAGCACCTGCGGCCGGTGGACGCGCCCTGGGCGGCCCGCGACGCGCTCCTGGCCGCCGATCGGGTGCGCCACCTGCATCGACCCTGACCGGCGACCTACGCTGCCTCCATGCGCATCGGCGTTCCCACAGAGGTCAAGACCCATGAGTACCGCGTGGCGATCACGCCCTCGGGGGTGCACGAGTTCGTGCGTCACGGACACGAGGTCGTCATCCAGGAGGGTGCGGGACTCGGGTCGGCGATCCCCGACGGGGACTACGTCGCCGCCGGTGCCCGGATCCTTGCCACGGCTGACGACGTCTGGAGCCACGCCGACCTCATCTTGAAGGTCAAGGAGCCCATCGCCCAGGAGTACCCGCGTATGCGCGCCGGACAGGTGATCTTCACGTACCTGCATCTGGCGGCCGATCGGGTGCTCACCGACGAGCTTGCCTCGCGCGGGGTCACGGCGATCGCCTACGAGACGGTGGAGCTTCCCGACGGAAGCCTGCCTCTGCTGGCGCCGATGTCCGAGGTGGCCGGGCGCCTCGCGCCGCAGGTGGGTGCGCAGGCGCTCATGCGTGCCAATGGTGGTCGCGGCGTGCTCATGGGTGGCGTGTCCGGGGTGCACGCGGCCAAGGTCGTCGTCATCGGTGCCGGGGTCTCCGGACTCAATGCCGCAGCCATTGCCCTGGGCATGCAGGCCGAGGTTCAGCTGCTCGACCGCAATATCGCCCGGCTGCGCCAGGTAGATGCCATCTACCAGGGGCACATGCAGACGATCGCGTCAAATTCCTTCGAGATCGAGCGGGCCTGCATTGATGCGGACCTGGTGATCGGAGCGGTGCTCATCCCCGGTGCCAAAGCCCCGACCCTGGTGTCCAATGACCTTGTCTCCCGGATGAAGCCGGGTTCGGTGCTCGTCGATATCGCCATCGACCAGGGTGGGTGCTTTGAGGACTCCCGGCCCACAACGCATGCCGACCCCACCTACCGCGTGCACGAGTCGCTGTTCTACTGCGTGGCCAATATGCCCGGTGCCGTTCCGCACACATCCACCTACGCGTTGACGAATGTGACGCTGCCGTATGCGATCGCGCTCGCGGACAAGGGCTGGCGCGCTGCTCTCCGCGACGACCACAGCCTTGCCCTGGGTCTGAACGTGCACGACGGAGGGATCATCCATCCTGCCGTCGCCGCCGCGTTCGATCTCCCGGTCACGGCGCTTGACGAGGTCCTGAGCTGACCTCCGTCGAGAACGCCGCGTCGGCCTATCTGGACCATGTGGCCATCGAACGCGGCCTGTCCGTGCACACGGTCGCCGCGTACCGTCGCGACCTGGCCCGGTACAGCGCATGGTGTCGAGGTCGGGGGATCGTGGCCATCGGCGAGGTGGCCGAGCAGGACATCGCTGACTTCTCCGGATCTCTTCGCAACGACCTGGGCCCGTCGAGTGCCGCCCGCACGGTGGTGGCGGTGCGCAACCTGCACCGCTTCGCACTCGCGGAAGGCATGTCGTCGGTCGACCCCGCCCGACATGTGCGCCCTCCGGCCATTCCGCGGCGTCTGCCCAAGGCACTCGCCTACGAGGACCTGGCCCGGCTCCTGGGTGCTGCCGGCAATGAGGAGACGGCCGTGGGGCTGCGCGACCGCGCGCTGGTGGAACTTCTCTACGCCACGGGAACGCGCATCTCCGAAGCCGTCGGCCTCGACGTCGATGACCTCGACCTTGCCGAGCGCACCGTGGTCGTGACCGGCAAGGGCGGCAAGCAGCGGGTGCTTCCCGTGGGCGAGGTGGCCTGCGCAGCAGTGGACGCCTACCTGGTCCGGGGCCGGCCGGCGCTCGTCGCCAAGGGAACCCCTCGGCTGTTCCTCAACACCCGCGGCGGACCCCTGTCACGCCAGAGCGCCTACGCGGTCGTGGAGTCGGCCGCCGAGGCCGCGGGGCTGACCGGTCCGGTGGGTCCCCACGCGCTACGGCACTCCTTCGCCACCCACCTGCTGGAGGGCGGGGCCGATGTGCGGGTCGTGCAGGAGCTCCTGGGCCACGCCTCCGTGGAGACCACGCAGGTCTACACGAAGGTGACCGCCGACACCCTGCGGCAGGTCTACGCCACGAGCCATCCCCGGGCCCGCTGAGGAGGCGGGCCGATAGGCTCGGCCTCCTCGACAGGAGGGGTGCACCCGATGGCCAAGGGCAAGAAGGGGTCGGCCGACGACGACGGCCTGCCGACCGTCCACGTCCCCGAGCCGGCGCCCCTCACCACCCATGGCCCGGCGCGGGTCATCTCGATGGTCAACCAGAAGGGCGGGGTCGGCAAGACCACGTCCACGGTGAGCCTGGGGGCTGCTCTGGCCGGCTACGGCCGCAAGGTCCTCCTGGTCGACTTCGATCCCCAGGGGGCCCTGTCGGTGGCCCTGGGTCTGTCGCCCCACGATGTCGAGCTCACCGTCTACGACCTGCTCGCTCGCCCGGACTGCCATGTGGGCGACGTCATCGTCGGCACCGAGGTTGAGGGCCTGGATCTGCTGCCGAGCAATATCGACCTGTCCGCCGCCGAGGTGCAGCTGGTCAGCGAGGTCGGACGCGAGCAGGTGCTGGCGCGCGCGCTGGCGCCCGTGCTGGGGGAGTACGACATCATCCTCATCGACTGCCAGCCGTCGCTGGGCCTGCTCACCCTCAACGCCCTGGCGGCCAGCGACGAGATCATCATCCCCATGCAGGCGGAGTACTTCGCCCTGCGTGGAGTGGCGCTGCTGGAGGACACGGTCACCAAGGTCGTCAGCCGCATTAATCCGCGGGTGCGGATCATGGGCGTCCTGGCCACGATGTACGACCCCCGCACCCTGCACAGCCGCGAGGTGCTGGAGTCGGTGCAGCGTCACTTCGGCGACACCGTGTTCAAGACCGTCATCACCAAGACCGTCAAGTTCCCCGACTCCGCCGTGGCCGGCGAGCCGATCACCGCGTATGCGCCGTCGAGTTCCGGGGCGCAGGCCTACCGCCAGCTCGCGCGCGAAGTTATCCAGCGGCTGGGGTGATCCGGTGAGTACGACCGCGCAGGATGCGATCGCCACCGACGAGGGCACTTCCGAGACCTCCGGCTTCTCGGTGCGCGTGGGCGACTTCGAGGGCCCGTTCGACCTTCTGCTCCAACTCATCTCCCGGCACAAGCTCGAAGTCACGGAGCTGGCGCTTCATCAGGTCACCGACGAGTTCATCGCCTACATCCGTGCGCAGGGAACCGACTGGGACCTCGATGAGGCCAGCGGCTTCCTCGTGGTCGCCGCCACGCTGCTCGACCTGAAGGCGGCGCGCCTGCTGCCCAGTGGCGAGGTGGAGGACGAGGAGGATCTCGCCCTGCTCGAGGCCCGCGACCTGCTGTTTGCGCGCCTCCTGCAGTACCGCGCCTACAAGGAGGTTTCGGCCCTCTTCGCTCAGCGCATGGCCGTGGCCGGGCGACGCTATCCCCGCACGGTGGGGCTGGAGCCGCAGTTCGCCGCGCTTCTGCCGGAGGTGCTCATCGGCCTGGGGCCGGAGCAGTTCGCCGCGATGGCTGCGCGGGCGCTGGCTCCCAAGCCGATCGAGGAGGTCGCGGTCGGGCACCTGCACCTCCAGCGGGTCTCCGTGCGCGAGCAGGCCGGCATCGTCGTCGATCGGCTGCGTCGGGCCCGCACGCTCACCTTCCGCAGCCTGGTCTCCGACTGCGACACCACTTTGCTCGTCGTGGGGCGCTTCCTGGCGCTTCTGGAGCTGTACCGCGAGCGCATGGTCGCCTTCGAACAGCTGACGCCGCTGGGTGAGCTGACGATCCGCTGGACCGGTTCTGACACCGGCGCCGTCCACGTGGAGGACGAGTTCGATGACGGCATCCCTGCCGATTCCATCGTCGCCGGAGGTCCGGACGATGACAATGATGAGGAGAGCGCGTGAGCACCGACAAGGCCACGGATGCCGAGGTCGCGGATACGGTCGACGGAGTTGATGCGACCGTCGACGATACCGACGAGACCACCGATGCCCTGGGTGCGCCCACCCTGGCCGCAGGCCTGGAGGCGCTCCTGCTCCTCGCCGACGAACCCATGAGCACCGTGGCTTTGGCGGCCATCACTCGGCAGCCTGTCGACGCCGTCGAGATTGAACTGCACCGTCTGGCCGCGGACTACGTCGACCAGGGACGCGGATTCGACCTGCGCGAAGTCGCCGGGGGCTGGCGCTATTACACCCGGGTGGAGTGTTCGCCTCTGGTCGAGCGCTACGTGCTTGACGGGCAGCAGGCACGGCTCACCCAGGCCAGCCTGGAGACGCTCGCTGTGATCGCCTACCGGCAGCCCATCGCCCGCGGGCGCGTGGCCGCCGTGCGCGGCGTCAATGTCGACGGCGTCATCCGCACGCTGCTCTCACGCGGCCTCATCACCGAGGCCGGACATGACGACACGGGCGGCATCCTGTACCGCACGACCCCGCATTTCCTTGAGCGCATGGGTATCGCCTCGCTCGACGAACTTCCGCCGCTGGCAGAGCACCTGCCCGACCTTGCCGACCTGGAGGACGTGCTGGACTCCGTGGCGACCGGCGAATGACGCGCGGCCCGTCGCGCGGCGACGAGGACGATGGCGAGTCCTCGACGGAGATTCGACTGCAGAAGGTGCTTGCTGCGGCTGGGCTCGGCAGTCGGCGCGCGTGCGAGGAGCTCATCGCTCAGGGCCGGGTCGAGGTCGACGGGCGGGTCGTGCGCGAGCGTCAATCCGGCCACGGCCGTCATCCGTGTCGACGGTGAGCGGGTGCCCACGGCTCCGGGTCTGCGGACCTTTGCATTCAACAAGCCCCGCGGGGTCATCACCACGATGTCCGATGACGAGGGTCGGCCGTGTGTCGGCGACTACGTGGCCGATCGGGTCGAACGACTGTTCCACGTGGGCAGGCTCGACGCCGATACCGAGGGCCTGCTCATCCTCACCAACGACGGAGAGCTCGCCAACCGGCTGGGGCACCCGTCGTACGGCATCGACAAGACGTATGTCGCCACCGTGCGCGGCCAGGTGCGGCCCGCTGACCTGCGACCGCTGCGCGAGGGTGTCGACCTGGAGGACGGACGGGCCCGAGCCGACGCGGTGCGTGTGGTGCAGGTCCTGCCCGATCGGTCGCTCATCGAGTTGGTCATCCATGAGGGCCGCAATCGCATCG
>CAYFLO010000121.1:0-5402 GCA_964343995.1 uncultured Bifidobacteriaceae bacterium | reverse complement strand
GGTCGTCTCACCGGGTTCATGACCGCCGGACGCAGCGTGTTCATCGCCGGTGCCGCGCTGGTGACCGTGATGGTCGCCGAGAGGCTCGGCTCCGTGCCCGTGCTCGTCATGCTCGCCAGCGCGCTCACTGCCCTCATCGTGGTGACCCGGGCGTTCCGCCGCCTGGGCATTTCGGCGATCAGCGCGACCAGGCCAGCTTCCCCTTGACCTTTCGGCAGGTGAGCGGGCGGCCCTGGAATGACCCCTTCTGTCCGGCCTTGGCGCAGCGGGCTCCCGGACGCGCCGCGGGTGCGCCCGCCGTCGGCGTCGAGGACGACCCCGCACTGGACGTTGCCGCACACCCGGCTCCGCACGCCGTTCCCGGGATGTTCGCAGCAATGCCCGGGCTTCCCGCCGACAGGCCGCCCACGGCGGCGCCGGTGAGCACCGTCGCGAAGGACGACGAGGGGATCGGCGCCGTGCCGGTGGCGCTGACCGCCCTCTTGATCACGACCGAGGATTGGGTCGAACCGTCATTGACATAGGTCCACACGCCTCCGGGTGTCGCGAGTGCCGAGGGCACGCCGCCGGCACCGCTGGAGACGCGAGTCGCCGAAGCGAGATCGAAAGGCCCCGTCACAGCCGAGCCCAGATAGCTGTCGAGGTTGGCCCCCACCGACGTGTACAGGACCCAGGAACTTCCGTTGAAGAACACATCGGGGTCGGTGGGCTCACCCTGTCCGCCCAGGCTGGCCTTGGAGATGGTGATGGCAGCACCGGTCGTGGTGAACGCCGTCCCATCGCTCCCCTGGTCCTCGATCGCGACCATGACCGGGATCTCCGACGCTCCTGCCACGTCCTGCATCGACGGCACGTAGACCACAACGAGGCGTCCGTCAGCAGTCTGGCCGGCGAACGCCGTGTCGCGGGCCATGGCGTCCTGGCCGTTGGCCTTCTTGACCGCCAGGGTGTGCCCCGTCGCCTTTCCCGTGACGGCATCGAGCTTCGTCACACCATGGCCGATGACGTAGATGGTGTTACCGCGCCGGAAGACGTCCGGCACCGACCCGATGTACGACTGCCAGCCCGGCACCTCCGACCAGCTCACCCCGTCGGCGGACTGGGCGAGATGGATCATGTGGTTTACCGGGTCGTCGCAGTTGCCACCAACGCAGGTCGCGAACGCCAGCAGGTAGGGAGCGGTGGGCGCGGTCGCCGTGAAACCCCCGTGAGGTGCACCCGACGGGTCGTAGTTGGCGACCGCCGCGGGTGCCATGGGCACGGCGGCGGCGAGGAGGGCGATCACACTGGCAGCGAGCATCGTTCGGCGCATAGCCGCATTAGATCAGGCAGCGCTCAGCAAATGTGGGGTTTTCGCCTACGCCAAGCAGGGGAACAGCGCGTACCAGTGGGTGAACGGATCGACGATGCGGTCCTGTACCTGCTGGAGCGTCCACCCGGCGTTGAGATAGACCCGCGGACGCACCCGGCCCTGACCGTCCAGGCCCCACGGAGTCCAGGTCGTGCCGCGCTGCGACACCTGGTACGCGATGAAGGCGTTGTACTTGCGATCCAGCAGGCGGGTGTCGCTCCACCAGTACTGATCGGAGTACGTGGCCCGGTTGAACTGGAAAAGCCCGTAGTCCTGCGTGGCCGAGATCGCGTCGGGGCGGCCGCCGGACTCGCGCATGACGATGGCCCACGCCTGGTGCAGTGACTCACCTCGGAATCCGGCGGCGAACAGGGTGCGGGCGAGCCGGTTGTCGCACCGTTCGATGTCGCGCAGCGCAGAACCGGTGATCGGCGCCTGAGCGATGAGTGCGGCCTGGTACCCGTCCTGGGCGAGCTGCCGCACGTACTCCGCATGCGCGGCAGCCACCCGCAGGCGCAAGGTCGCTGCCAGACCATCGGCCACGGCGAGAGCCGCACTGCGGACGTCGGCCTGGGCCTGGTCGACCCGCGCCTGCGCCTGCGCCTGCACGTCTCTGGCGCGCGCGACGACGTCCATCGACGACCCCTGTACCGCGCGCAGGTAGCCGCTCGTGGCCACCGCCGCCGACCTGCTCGTCGTCCCCGGGCGCGACTGGTCGGCGGGGGAGGCGCCCGAGCCGCTCATGTACATGCCACGGGCAACGCGGCCGAGAGAACTGCGCGCGGCCGCGACACGTGCACTCTCGACGTCGGCACCCTGCTGGGCACGGCGAAGTGACTGGGCGGCGCGGCCGAGGGCCTCCTGGCGCACGCGCACCTCGGAGATCGCCGCGGCCACGTCGCGCTCGGCGGCGGAAGACACCGTGGAGGCGGACTCGAAGGCGGTGCGAGCGTCCGCCACCAGGGTCGGGCTGATCGCCGAGGCCGGTTGCTGCGCGGCAGCGTCACGTGGGCCCGAACCGGGCCGGCCACTGCCGGGGGCTGCCTGAGCGGCTGCTGCTCCGACCACGCTGGCCGTCATCACGATCGCCACGCACGCGCATGCGACGACGGCGGACGCGCTCCTGCGCGCCCGCGACGTGGGGAAGTCCCGTCGCACGATGCCGATCCGATCCGGTCCGCAGCACCCCGTGCGCTGCGCGGCCCCAGCGTAGAGTCCCCGGCAGCAGTGCTGTGCAGAGTCCGACCACGCCCTCGTCGACAAGGAGCCCCCGTGCGACTGGAGGGCATCAACCGGGACTACCTGGACCCCGTTGTGCGCGGTGAGGCCGTCGACATCTGCTACCACCTGGGCCTGTCGAGTGACGATCCCCTGCTGGAGCGCATGCGCGACCTGCAGGCCGTCGTCCTTGCCGGGTCTGGCGAGCGCATAGACGGCTTCGCCCGCGAGTGGAGCGAGCAGCGCGGGGGTGCCGAGGTCATCGCTCTGCCCAAGACCGACCGCTTCACCCTGCGCTATTGCGACGGCGTGCTCTTCTGCTCCCACGGCATGGGCATGCCCAGCGCGTCCATCGCCCTGCAGGAGCTCATGAAGACGGCCTACGTCATCGCCCGAGGCGACCTCGACGTCCTCGACCGCATCTTCTGGGTGCGCGTGGGCACCAGCGGCGGCATCGGCGTGCCCGGTGGCACCGTCGTCATCACCACCGAGGCGATCACCGCGGCACTGGCGCCGTACCGGCTCGCCGACGGACGCGGCGGCATCATCGAGTTCGACAGCACCTACCCGCGCGCGATCGCCGACGAACTCGCCGCGATCGGCGCCCGGCTCGGCGTGCCGACGACCCTGGGCCGCACGCTGTCGAACGACGAGTTCTTCGTCGAGCAGCACCGCCTAGATGGCGCGCTGGCCTTCGAGACCCCCGACGGCAAGCAGGCCTGGCTGCGCGACCTGCACGCCCAGGGGGTGCGCAATATTGAGATGGAGGGCGCGCTCCTGGCCGCCTACATGAACCACTGGGGCTTCCCACGGTTCGCCATGGCCTGCGTGACCCTGCTCGACCGGCTGCAGGGCGACCAGGTGACCGCCAGCGACGACGACCTGCACCGCTACACCGACGACGCCGGACGTGTCGTGCTCGCCTACCTCGCCGAGCACATCCGCGCCTAGTCTGGAGGGCGTGCCGCTCACGCCCGCCCTCCTCGCCCACGCCCAGTCCGCCGTCGATCAAGCGCTGGGAACCAACGCCTCCACCGCCGATCGACCCCGTGCCCTTCGGGACTCCGACACCCTCGCCGGTCGCATCGATCACACCCTGCTCAAGGCCGACGCCACGCAGCCGGCCATCGAGACGCTGTGCCGCGAGGCGATCGACCACGGATTCGCGTCGGCCTGCGTCAACAGCCGCTGGGTGCCGCTCGTCGCGCAGACCCTGCGCGGCTCCGGGGTTCTCACCTGCAGTGTCGTCGGCTTCCCGTTGGGCGCGATGACCCGACGGGCCAAGGCGAACGAGGCCGCGATCGCCGTGGCCGAGGGTGCGGACGAGATCGACATGGTGATCGACGTCGGCGGGCTGCTGTCCGGCGATCTCGCCGGAGTGTTTGAGGACATCGCCGGTGTCGTGGCTGCGGCTGATGGGCGCCCGGTCAAGGTGATCGTGGAGACCTGCCTGCTCGACGAGGAGAGCATCGTCATCGCCTGCCTGCTCAGCGTTCGTGCGGGGGCCGCCTACGTGAAGACGTCGACGGGCATGAGCACCGGTGGGGCGACCGAACACGACGTCGCGCTCATGCGCGCAGTCGTCGGCGACGCCCTAGGAGTCAAGGCCTCCGGCGGTATCCGCACCCGCGACGACGCCGAGCGGATGATCGCGGCGGGCGCTGACCGCATCGGTGCGTCCGCGTCCATTGCGATCGCCAGCGGCGGACCGGCGACGAGCTCCGGCTACTGACCACCGTGGATTCCGCGCCGCTCACCGCCGACCTGCTCGCACGTGCGCAGGCCTGGGCCGACGACGACCCGGATCCACAGACGACCGCGGACCTACGGGCGCTGCTCATGCTCGCCGCCGATGGTGATGAGACGGCCGCCCACGAGCTCGCCGATGCCTTCGACGGCACGCTGCAGTTCGGCACGGCCGGCCTGCGCGGGCGCATGGGTCCGGGAAGCAACCGCATGAACCGCGCGGTGGTCACGCGCGCCGCCGCAGGCCTGGCGGCCTACCTCCGTGCACACGGAGGTCGCGCCATCGTCATCGGCTACGACGCCCGACGTCACTCCGACGCGTTCGCCCACGACACCGCGCAGGTGATGGCCGCAGCCGGGCTGTCCGCGATGGTGCTGCCGCGCCCACTTCCGACACCGGTGCTCGCCTTCGCCATCCACCACCTGGGTGCCGATGCCGGCGTGATGGTCACCGCCTCGCACAATCCGCCCGCCGACAACGGCTACAAGGTGTACCTCGGCGACGGCGTGCAGATCGTGCCGCCGGCCGACGCGCAGATCGCCGCGTGCATCGCGGCGGTGGGTTCGGTGCGCGACGTGCCACGGGCCGACGACTACGTCACCCTCGGTGATGACATCGAGGAGGCGTACATCGCCCACGCGGCGTCGCTCGTCGGCGACGGACCGCGCGACCTCGATGTCGTCTCCACGGCGATGCACGGGGTGGGTGGGGTCGTGTTCGCCCGTGCCGCGCGTACCGCCGGGTTTTCGCTCCCGCGCCCGGTGCCTGAGCAGCAGGAGCCCGATGCGCAGTTCCCCACCGTGGCCTTCCCCAATCCGGAGGAGCCCGGCGCGATGGACCTCGCGCTCGACCTCGCACGTGCGACGTCGCCGGATCTCGTCATCGCTCACGACCCCGATGCCGACCGCTGCGCCGCTGCCATTCCGCGGGCCGGCGCCTGGCACCTGCTCACCGGCGATGAGGTCGGAGCACTGCTCGGCTGGTGGGTGCTCGAGCGGCAGCGGCGGGCGGGCACACCGCCGCACGGTGTCGTTGCGGAGTCGATCGTGTCCGGAACCCTGCTGCGCGCGATCGCCGCCGATGCCG